>JBIIKC010000098.1:0-5624 GCA_044233375.1 Ilumatobacteraceae bacterium | reverse complement strand
TCACTGTTCGCCTCGGTTCCCGTCACGCGGCATCTCTCGATGGAAGTGGCGACGGGGCATCCATCGACGTTCTCGAACTGCTCGAATCGAGTGACGGTGAGCTGATGGAGCGTTTCGGGCGTTGGTACATTCCGGAGCGCAACCCGATCTGGGTCCGGCGCAATGCTCTCATTATCCTGGGAAACGTGGCACCGATTCCGCTGAGTCCTCGAGCGGTCGCCATCCTGGAAACGTGTGCTCGGTCGAGCGATCCATTCCTTCGGGCTCAGACTCTCTGGACTGCCCATCGACTGGGGGTCGATCACATCGTCGCTGCTCTATCGGCTGATCTCGATCCTGTCGTGAAGGATGAGCGTGATTGCCTGGATCGATCATCGCGTCGGATGCCTCACGAGAGCAGTGAGATCGAACAACGATGAAACATCTTCTTGTCACGAACGACTTTCCCCCCAAGATCGGCGGCATCCAGTCACTGTTGTGGGAATGGTGGCGGCGGTTGCCGAGCGATTCCTTTGCGGTGTTGACCTCGCCATACGAAGGGGCCGACGAGTTCGATCGCAGTCAGCCATTCGAAATCCATCGCACGAAGGAGCCGGTTCTCCTTCCGCATCCCTGGATGGTGCGGCGAGTGAATTCGTTGGCGCAATCGTTCGGCGCGGATTTCGTCGTTCTGGATCCAGCGGTCCCCCTCGGCTTGATCGGACCGTCGCTCTCGTTGCCCTACGACGTCATTGTTCATGGTGCAGAGGTGACGGTCCCTGGTCGCATACCCGGATCACGTCAAGCTCTCGGGTGGGTCCTGCGGAACGCTCGTCGGGTGATAGCGGCCGGCGGATATCCCGCAGCCGAGGCAGAGCATGCTGCAGGGTGTGCGCTCGACGTGCATGTCGTGCCACCTGGTGTGGATATCGAGCGTTTTCGTCCCTTGAGCGTCATCGAGCGAACGGACGCCCGTCGCCATTTCGGATTCGAGGAAGACGAGATCATGCTCGTCGCCGTGAGTCGACTCGTCCCTCGAAAAGGATTCGATACGGCGATCGAGGCGGTTGCGCGCTTGCGTTCGCGGCATCCGAAGCTTCGCTTGGCGATTGCGGGATCCGGTCGAGATCGCGACCGCTTGGAGAAGATTGCACGGACACTTGACGCTCCGGTGAAGTTTCTCGGGCGTGTGTCCGATGACGATCTTCCGAAGCTGTACGGATGTGCCGACCTCTCGGTGATGTTGTGTCGCAATCGGTGGGGAGGTCTCGAACAGGAAGGTTTCGGCATCGTGTTCCTCGAGGCCGCTGCATGCGGCGTTCCCCAGATCGCGGGCGCGAGTGGTGGCGCTGCAGAGGCGGTGGACAATGGCGTCACGGGCCTCGTCGCAGCGAATCCGCGCAGTGTCGACGAGGCTGCACACCTCATCGAGTCGCTGCTCGAGGATTCAGCTCGGCGCAAGTCGATGGGCACAGCTGCTCGTTGGAGGGCAGTTCAGGAGTTTTCGTACGATGTCCTATCGGCTCGTCTCGGTGCCCTTCTCGGAGCCGAATCATGAATGGCTCAGGGATCATTCGTTTGAATGTCATCGGCACAGTTCTCTTCATTGTTTCAGCGGGGATTGCTTCGATCATCTTCGACGGAATCGCCAAGACTCAGGGAGTCGTCGTTTCTCTCGCGCTGTTCGGATCGGGTGTCATCTTCTTCTTGTGGGGGTACTGGCGTGCCGTTCAACGAAGTCGGCATGATTCGATGTCTGTGACCGAGCTGTACTTCCTCGTCGGCCCCCATGTCGACCGGCGAGTGTCGCGGGCCATGAACTCACTTCTCGTAATTCAGGTGGTCGTTGCGGTTGCTGCGGCTCTCGTTCGCTCGTCCACTCCGGGTGCCGATGGCACCACGACCCCGGGGTCGACCCTGGCGTTCGGCGTTCTCGTCCCGGTATTCGGTCTCAGCCTCAACGGACTGTGGGCCAGTGCTCACGGACATTTTCCGGCACGTGCACGGACCCAGTCGACGAGCTGAGTGACCATCGTCAGGTTCCGATGCTCCCTCTGAGACGACCGTGTGCGCTAGAAAAGGGGAATGGCAGATACAGCTTCGATGACTCTCACGGTCGATGCGCCCCTCGATGAGTGCTGGGCGATTGCGACGGATTTCGAGAGGTACCCAGAGTGGGCGAAGGATGTGAAGTCTGCTGTTGTTGTCGCACGCGATGATCAGGGTCGAGCCACTGAGGTGGAATTCCGGACTTCCGCCCTCGGACGCAGCACCCATTACACGTTGGCATACGACTACAGCGCCGCTCCCCATCGACTGGCGTGGCGAATGGTCAAGGGTGACATCATGCGCGCGGTCGATGGCGCCTACATGTTCGCGCCCGATGCGTCTGGTGGTGTCGTCGTGACCTACAACCTGTCCATCGAATTGGTTGTTCCATTACCCGGCTTCGTGAAGCGACGAGCGGAAGTGCGCATTCTCAACACTGTCAAGGAATTGAAAGTCCGAGCCGAATCGGCCCAGTGACGTCTCATCCACATGATCGGTTCGGCTCGCCTGTCATCGGGATCGATGTGGGCGGAACGAAGAGCCTCGGCGTCGTTCACCTCGGCGGTACCGATGTTCTGCGCGCCGAGCGTCCAACTCCTTCGGGGAGTGCCTCGTTGCTCGACACAATTGTCGAACTTTCGACGGAACTCGAGCAGAGCGCGCGTCGCCTCGGCTTGTCGAAGCAATCGACGTGGAATGTGGGAGTCGGTCTACCCGGACTCGTAACCCGTTCGGGTGTGCTGCGCGCTGCACCCAACTTGATCGATGTCGTCGAACTCGACGCAAAGAAGATTCTCGAGGACCGTCTGCAGAGAAGGATTTGGGTCGAGAACGATGCAACATGTGCAGCTGTCGCCGAATGGCGCGAAGGTGCAGGAGCGAACTGCAACGACTTCCTTCTCGTCACGATCGGAACCGGGATTGGGGCGGGAATCGTTGCCAACGGCCAGTTGCTGCGCGGAACGAATGGCTTCGCAGGGGAGCTCGGTCACATGTTCGTGGATCCTGTGGGTCCGCCGTGTCCGTGCGGTCGAAGCGGTTGCTGGGAAAGATATGCATCGGGGAGTGGACTCGCGCTGCTGGCTCGCAGAGCAGTCGAGAACGGGGAGGGTGACGACTTCGTGCTGCAGGCTGGTTCGATCGAGAAAATTCGCGGCGAGGACGTCGCCGACTTGGCTGCTCGAGGAAGTTCCCAAGCGCTGGGAGTTCTCGATGAGTTCGGCAGATGGATCGCCGTCGGATTGTCGAACATGGTGAACGTGCTCGATCCTGAGCGGATCGTCATCGGAGGAGGCGCGGCTCGAATGGGTGATCTACTCGTACGACCGGTGCGGAGTTGGCTCGAAAGATTGCTGTATGCATCGGACCATCGGCCGACTCCGGATGTCGTCATTGCTCGTTTCGGTGAGACGGCTGGGGCGATCGGGGCAGGAATGCTGCCTTTCGTGCACTGAGCCGAATCGGTCGTGCGATCGAGCGCTGCAATTGCACCACGTCCGGAACCATGCGGGCAAGTAGCGTCAACCGTCATGGATTTCCGGCGAATCACGAATCTGCCTCCCTATGTGTTCACGATCATCAACAATCTCAAGATCGAGGCACGTCGGGAGGGCGTCGATGTCGTGGACCTCGGATTCGGTAACCCCGATATTCCGTCCCCGCAGATCGCGGTCGAGAAATTGAGTGAGGCTGCTCATATCGCTCGCAACCATAGGTACTCGATGTCTCGCGGTCTTCCGAAACTGCGTGAGGCAGCCGTTGCGCTGTACAAGCGCAATTGGGGTGTGGATCTCGACCCGGAACTCGAGATCACCAACACGATTGGATCGAAGGAGGGTTTCAGCCATCTGATGTGGGTCCTTCTCGATCGAGGTGATGCGGCAATCGTTCCCAGCCCGAGTTACCCGATCCACATCTATGGACCCTTGTTCGCAGGCGCGGACCTGCGACAAGTACCGATGCGGAGCTTGTCGGACCCTCGTGTACAGACCGACTTCGAGGGGGATTTCTTCGAGAGCTTGGAGACTGCTTATGACGTCGGCTGGCCGAAGCCGCGGGTGCTCGTCATTTCCTTTCCCCACAATCCCACTGGTTCCTGTGTGGATCTTCCGTTCATGCAGCGAGTCGTCGACTTCTGCCGAGAGCGCAACATGATCGTGGTTCACGACTTCGCCTATGCAGACGTGGGTTTCGATGGCTATCACCCGCCTTCGATTCTTCAGGCCGAAGGAGCCAAGGAATGCGCAGTCGAGTTGTACTCGATGACGAAGAGCTTCTCGATGGCAGGCTGGCGCGTCGCCTTTCTTGCCGGCAATCGTGACGTTGTCCAGGCGCTCGTCAAACTGAAGAGTTACTTGGACTATGGCACCTTCCAGCCCGTGCAGATCGCGGCAACAGTCACGATGAACGAGGCACCGGACTATCCAAAGGAAGTCTGTGCGATCTATGAGACGAGACGAGATGCGCTCATCGACGGACTCTCTCGAATCGGATGGGACATTCCCAAACCCAAGGGCTCGATGTTCGTCTGGGCTTCGATCCCAGAATCCTATGCAGAGATGACCTCGGTGGAGTTTTGCTCGCATCTCATCAGAGAATGTGAAGTGGCTCTTTCGCCCGGAGAGGGTTTCGGGCCAGGCGGAGAGGGCTTCGTGCGCTTCGCGTTGATCGAAAACGAACAGCGTGTTGCTCAGGCCATTCGAAATCTGAAGCGCGGACTTCCGAAGCTCGGTTGATCGACGTGCCTGCGACCTACGTCGCCCGCCTCTGGCTGCCGGACATTCCTGGAACGCTAGGGTTGGTTGCCGCCGCTATCGGACGAGCAGGTGGTGACGTCATCGGTATCGAGATTCTCGAGCGCGGTGCGGGAATGGCGATCGACGAATTGTTGATCGAACTGGCTGATCCACAGCGAATCGAATTGCTGATCGCCGAAGTTTCGGGAGTTCCCGGGGTGAACGTCGAAGACGTTCACCAAGTCGATCCCGATCGGAAAGATCAGAGCATCCTCGCACTCGATGTCGCTGCGTGCATCGTGGAGACGTCGGTGGACGATCGACTTCTTGCAGCGTGTTCCTTGATTCGATCCATGTTGGAGGCCGAGTGGTGCACCGTGGTGGGTCGAGATGCTCCCGATGTAGCGGTCGGGACGATTCCCGATCCGGCTTGGCTTCGAGCCTTCCTGGAAGGCATCCGCCATCTCGACGGAGACGCATCTTTCGAACACACACCGGGAGATGTTGCGTGGGCTCCGATGCAGCAGGCTGGCTTCATCGTTTGCGGACGGCAACTCAGGGCCTTTCGAAGCCGTGAGAGGCAACACTTGGCACTGATCGTGAGGATCGTCGAATCAAGCCTCAGGTGACGACCAGTGTCGCGATCGTTCGACCGCACGGAGCCAAGTCGCATGAAGTGCATCTGCTGCAGTGCGCTCAGGGGATCCCGGCAAACTGGGCTCGAAGAGACGGTCTGACTTCCATTTTGTGGCGATCTCGTCAGTCGTTGCCCAGATTCCTTGTGAAAGGCCAGCGAGGTACGCGGCGCCGAGCGATGTCGTTTCTTTGTCCAGGGGACGACGCACGTTCATTCCGAGTTGC
>JBIIKC010000096.1:0-5632 GCA_044233375.1 Ilumatobacteraceae bacterium | reverse complement strand
ATCGACGACCGACCTCCTCCGCATCCGACATCGAGGACACTCCCGCCGGTTGCGGGAAGCATCTCACGCGCAAGTTCGTGTATCGGATTGCGTGAATCGATCGAGTCGTCGACAGCGAACGTCGCCGGATCATGAGTCCACGGGGACACTTCGGCCTGGTCGAGGATGTGTTCAGGGATTGCCCACGACTCCAATTGCTCCTTCCACTTCACACCAGCTCGAGTGACCGGAGCCGATTCGGATGTGGGATTCGGTGCATCCATGGACGTCGCGGGAGATCGGTCAGGAAGCCTCGAGCACGCGTAGTGGCAATATGCGCGGTCCGCGAATCTGCCCGAGGCTCCACTCCACACCGTCTCGACCGTGCGCCAACTCGAAGTTGGGGAAGCAAGCGATGAACTCTTCGATTGCAACACGCAACTCGAGTCGAGCGAGATTCGATCCGAGACAGCGATGGATACCGAGACCGAAAGCGGCATGCCGGTTCTCAGCTCGGTCCAGCACGACTTCGTCCGCGCGCGGGAATTCCCGAGGATCGAGATTCGCCGCGGGGAAGGGAAGAAGGACCCAGTCATCGGTTTTCATGGGGCATCCATGGAAGTCGTGATCCTGCGCGACGAGGCGAGCCATCGTGACCGGCGCGTAGAAGCGCAAGAACTCCTCGATAGCAGTCGACATCAAGGCAGGTTCGTCCCGCAATCGGCGCAAGTCGTCAGGATGCGTCGCAAGATGCCACAGACTCGAACCGATTGCGCTCCACGTCGTGTCGATTCCAGCGAGCAGGAGAAGAACGATGGTTCCGGACACATGCTCCGGGGCCAACTTCTCACCCATGATCTCGACGTCGAGCAAATAGGTCGTGAGGTCGTCCCGCGGATTTTCGATGTGATCTTCGATCTGGCGCGTGATGTACGCGTCGAGACGGTCACCGTTCGCCTGGCGCTCCTGTGGATCGAGATTGATGCCTTCGAGAACGTCGTGAACGAAACCGCGGAAGAGATCCTGATCCTCGAGGGGAAAACCGAGCATGCGCGCGATCACGTTGACAGGGATGTTCTGTGCGTACTGCACTGCTGCATCGATCGTGCGGCCAGCCGCAACGTCGTTGGCCATGACCTCGAGCAGATCACGACACAAGATCCTCACTTCTGGTTCCCAAGCTTCGATCTTCTTGGGGGCGAAAGGAGGAAGCAACAGTTTGCGCGCTTCGTGGTGGAACGGCGGATCGCTGGTGATCGGTGGAGCACCACCGATCGGTGCCGGATCATCGGGTACGAGAGTGTTCACGACAACCGCTCGGCTCGTGAAGTTCTCGGTGTCGTATGCGATCTCGCGCACGTGCTCATGAGTCACGGGAAGCCAGGTCCCTCCGTAGCGGTCACTGTGCGCGACCGGGCAGGACTCCCTCAGTTCCGACCAGATCTCGTGGGCATGTCGGTTGTAGTGCGGATCCGCATGATCGAAGTCGGTGCTCCAATCCGAGACCGGACCGTAGATGGATCCGCTCATTCGCTGATCGTGATCGCGAACTCGGGGCAATTGGCCACGGCCAACCGAGCCTTCTCTTCGAGTTCGGAGGCAACTGAGCCATCGCCGACGACAACGGCATTGCCGTAATCATCGACATCGAACAATTCCGGAGCGAGGGCAAAACAACGGTTGTGTCCCTGACATTTTTCGGCGTCAACGTGAATGCGCATGAGAGCACAGTAGCCCCGACCACAATGAGGACATGACTCGATCCACGCCGAGGTCGTACCGCCCCGCACCGAACGGACCACTGGCGATACTTCTCCCTCCCTCGGAAGGCAAGGCTCCCGGTGGAGGCAAGCCGGCTTGGAAACCTTCGTCCGGACTGTTCGGACGGGATCTGTCCAAGGCTCGGACTTCAGTCGTCGATGCGCTCGCGGATCTCGATGGTGGAACAGCATCGATTCTCGGCGTGGATGGGCCTCACCTCCGACGAGCACGTGAGGTGAACTCGTCGCTCGTCGGCTCGGCAACCTTGCCGGCGTGGCAGCGTTACACCGGCGTCGTGTGGGATCACATCGACCCGCCGACACTGTCCCCCATGGCCTTCGATCGTGCCCGAGAGAACATCCTCGTGCTCTCAGGGCTGCTCGGTCTCGTCGGATTCGACGATCCGATACCGGACTACAAATTGAAGATCGGTGCCGCACTCGATCTACCGGCGAATGCGGGCGGCCACGCCCGACAGAAGCTCGCCGCTTTCTGGCAACCGCTCGTGTCACCGATCCTCGACGATTGGCTGGCGAACCGAACGGTCATCGACCTTCTTCCCCTCGAACATCGTCGGGCATGGTCACCATCGGCAGACCTGAAGGTTTTGCGGATGTCATTCGTCGATCGACACGGGCGGTCGGTCGGCCACGATGCCAAAGCAGCAAAGGGTCTGTTCGTGAGACATCTTCTGTTGTCACGTTCTCCGATACGGGCGATCGAATCGTGGGAACATCCGCAATACCGATTGGATGTCTCAGCTGGCGTGTGACGAAAGCCGCTCGGTGAAGAAATCGATCACGCGACGCACACCGTCTTCTTGTCTCTGTTCGGTCAGAACCGAATGATCCGATGATTTCGCCGACGGAAACTCGATGGCGATGAACGAATCTCCAAGGAGATCCCGCAAGCGATCGAATCGAGTACCGACGAGCTTGTCGCCTGTGAATCGCAACCCGAGAACTTGACACCCATTCTCGGCTCGAGCCACCACCGCCCGTTCGTCGTCGGCCGAAAGATTCAGATCGGCGGCGCGAGCCTTGCCGAGGCTGAACGGAAGCGAGGGTTGACTGAGAACCGGGGCAACGACGTGATCGTCGACCATCATGCCGAGAGCGAACCCGCCGCTGAAACACATGCCGATGGCACCGATGCCGGGTCCACCGATGTCGAGATGAAGACTTCGACCGAGTGCGCGGAGCCACGAGATGATCGGAGAGGTTCGTCCGAGGGCCATCGTCGTGAATTCACGCGAAATGCACACACGCATCATCGAAGTGGCGAGGTAGGCGCCAGATGGAGCTTTTCCCGGAGTACCCACGAGATCCGGCATGACCACTGTGAATCCGCTGTCCACGAGTTCATTGGCGAATCGCTCGACTGCAGGTGTGATTCCGGGGATCTCATGCACGACAATGATCCCGGGGCCCGATCCTCGTCGATAGACGTCGTGCGTCATCGCTCCTGCGGAGAACGTGCTCCGATGCCAGTTGTCAAGAGATCGGTGATCGGGTGTTTGGTTCGCCATGTCGATTGTCCTCCCGTGGCACTCTCGTGAGTTGCTCACTCCATCACAGTTTTTCGACTGCCGCAAGCGCCCGCTGCGCGAGAGCCTCGGTGCCGACCTTCAACGACGTGAGATCGACCCCATCCTGTTCACCCATCGCACCATGCACATAGCGGGCATAGACACCCTCGCTGATCACCGCGAGTCGCCAACAGGAGAATGCGACGTAGTAGTCGATGGCGGACACATCGCGACCCGTTCGCTGTGCGTAGCGGTCGACGAGTTCGCGATAGAGAGGAAAACCTCCCGCAGGAGTCGGGTCATTGGCTCGCAATGTTCCCGTTGTTCCATCGCTCCAGTACACCCCGAGATAGCCGAGGTCGGCGAGTGGGTCACCGAGTGTGCACAGCTCCCAATCGAGAACAGCGGCGATGCGCCCGGTCGACACATCTGTCAGACAGTTTCCGAACCGATAGTCGCCATGGGCGATCACGACCCCCTGTTGTTCGGGCATCCGCTCACCCAATCGCCTCACAACCTCATCGATTTCGCGCAATTCTCGCGTTTTCGAGTTCTCCCATTGTGTCGACCAACGCTTCAACTGTCTCTCGATGTAACCCCCTCGTCGCGCCAGATCGCCCAGTCCGACTTCATCCACATCGACGGCGTGGAGATCAGCAAGAACATCGATCAAGTGGTGTGCAGCGGAATGGCGCAATGACCTGTCGAGACGGTCGGCCTTCTCGACACTGTCGAGCACCTCACCTTCGACGAACCCCATCACGTAGAACGGGGCACCATTGACTTCGACGTCTTCGCACAGTCCGAGGGCCGGAGGAACAGGCACAACGGTGGTGCCGACCCTCGAGATGATCCGATGTTCGCGTGCCATGTCGTGTGCTGTCGCGAGAACATGACCGAGTGGAGGGCGCCGGAGTACGAATGTGGCGCCGTCCGAGCCGGTCACTCGGAACGTGAGATTCGATCGACCACCGGCGATCAGCGAGAAAGTGAACGGAGCAACAGCTGAGTCGATCGAATTCTCGAGCCAGGCCGACACACGTTCGATGTCGATTCCTCCAACGGGTGGCTGCGCAGCCCCCGAATGCCCGTCTGCCACTCGACTCTCCCCCGACATCGTCACGCCATCACCCCGGGCGTGTTGCTCCAACCACCTTGTTCCACGATATCGGTGAGATTCGGACCGGTCGACCGACCCCTGGGGCGTCGACCATCATTCCGCCGCCGACGTAAATGCCGACGTGTGTGATCGGGCGATAGAAGAACACGAGGTCGCCAGGTTCGAGATACTCGACGGGCACTCGCGGAGACGCGTTGTACTGCCTCCTCGACTGGTGAGGTAGACCAACACCAGCTTGCCGCCATGCCCACATGGTGAGTCCGGAACAATCGAATGACACTCCCTCGATCGCCGTTGCGTACTTGTACCGCACTCCGATCTGGCTCTGAGCGGCGGCAACCGCAATGGTGGCGCGCGAACTGCTCGGCGGAATCGAACTCGGATCGAAACTGGCGACACGCGAGCTACCCGGATCTGCGCGCTGAGCAGCGAGAGCTTCGGCTCGCGAACGCGCAGCGGCCGCTGCTTGAGCAGCTCGGCGGGCACGCTCTTCGGCGAGGGCCTGCCCGAGTTCCTTCTCGGCCTTGGCCTTCAGTTCGGTGTACTTCGCAATCCGGTCTTCTGCCGCTTCTCGATTACGCGCGATTTGGGCGGCGAGTTCCTCGGCTTCTTTGCGATCCCGCTCCAACTTCTTTTGCAGATCGTTGAGGTCGGTGATGAGAGCATCGAGTTTGTCCGAATTACCGAATGCCACGTTGAGGGCCATTTCGGTCAAGTACTGCTTCTGCACCGACTCATTCGGTCCGCCACCAGGAGCGAGAAGACCGGACAAGCTCCCGAGACGAGATCCTCCGACGAAAGCCTCGATCGCAAGGTTCGACATCTCCAGTTCGACACCGGAGAGTTCGGTCTCCTTGGCTGCGATCTCTGCCAAGGTTGCGGCGATCTCCTCTTCGAGCATTGCCTTGTCGTCCTCGGCGATGCGCAACTCCTCACTGAGCCGGTCGACTTCTTCCTCGGCGGCTTCGAGTTGATCCGCCATCTGCTGGACCTTGCGACGGGCGCCGTCGACCGAGCCAGCGCTGACGACGCCACTGGACGAGCTGAGACTCACGCCGGTGAAGACCAGCGAGCACACAAGGAGAGCCGCCACTCGACGCCGTGGCGCATGCGGGGTGATCCGAAATGCCATGACCCCGACAGGCTAGTCAATGTTTCAGTTGTGTTGCTGTCGCTCTGAAACAAGGGAAATATGACGATTTCGGACTGTCATTCCCATTCGATGGTACCTGGTGGCTTGGACG
>JBIIKC010000094.1:0-5642 GCA_044233375.1 Ilumatobacteraceae bacterium | reverse complement strand
CAGCGGGGCCGCACCGGTGGGACGCATTCTTCTCGGAGACGAGCAACTCGAGAACCAGGCCCTCGTCGACGACGTCATTCGTCGCGGGATTCCCGTGTCGGAGTACGTCGGGGCCGAGTCTTGAGGAAGTGATCGAAGATGACGGGCCGGTCTTCGAACTCCATTCACGAAATTGCCGTACAGAGGCTCCACAAGATCAATCAGAGGTACTCGTCGCGGCGTCGCAGACTGGTCGATGCTCTCGTGCAATCGGCACACCCGATGACGGCACCCGACATCGTCGCTCTCGACACCGATCTGCCTCAAAGCAGCGTCTACCGCAACTTGGCGGTTCTCGAAGCTGCAGGCGTGGTCGTCAAGGTTCTCACCAATGGGGATCGAGCTGCGTTCGAACTCGCCGAGGAGCTGAAGGGACATCACCACCATCTCGTGTGTGTCGGTTGTGGATTCGTGCTCGACGTCGAGATCCCCGCTGATATCGAAAGGGTTCTGACGAAAGGCATGTCCTCGGTCGCTGAGAGCAGCGGATTCGAACTCCAAGGTCACCGACTCGACCTTCTCGGCCGATGTTCGAACTGCACCTCAACGTTGCGATGATTCGACCGAGTCGAGCCGTTCCGAAAGACGTTCGACCACGGACGTGAGTCGATCGATCGATTCGAGGAGATCTTCGACGTCGAGATGGGAACGCAGGTCCTGGGTGGTCACGACGTCGGTGAGAGCAACGCGCACACTGGCAATTTCTCGGGCAAGAAACTCGGTGTCGGCTTGGGTCCGCTCCGCCACACGTCGATCGACCTCGGCCTGCGTTCGATCGCGTCCTTCCTGCCGATTCTGAGCGAGAAGGATCAGCGGGGCGGCGTACGACGCCTGGAGTGACAGGACCAGAGTGAGTAGTACGAGTCCGCGCTCCCAGGAGTCGAACTGCCAAGACCGAGGTGCAAGCAAGTTGAACGCAATCCAGACGACGATGATGCCGGACTGCCAGACGAGGAAACGTGCCGTTCCCAGTGTTCGGGCGATCGACTCGGAGAACTGGCCGAACGCATCGGTGTCGTAGTGCACGCCGAAGCGGCTGCGCTGACGAGGGATGGCCAGGCCACCTCGTCTCTTCGTCACTCGACTCATCTCGGCCACCTCCTTTCGTCACTGATGTTGCGGCACATGTCGTGAGGGTTTTCTAAGTGGCCACCGTCTGCTGTCGTCGACGTTGGCGCCAACCGGTCGGCAGAGTGCGGTCGAGCACGTCGTCGACTGTGATGGCTCCGAGAAGGCGCCCAGCCTCGTCGCACACTCCGATTGCGAGCATGTTGTACGAGGCCAGCCTTTCCGCGACTTCACGGTCACTGATATCGGGTGTGATCGTCGGTTCCGTCTCGAGACAGCGACCGAGCTCCATGCTCGGAGGTTCCCGCAAGAGCCGCTGAAAGTGAACCACACCGAGATACTTCCCCGTGGGCGATTTGTACGGCGGCCGACACACGAAGACCTGTGCCGCAATCGACACCAGCCACTCCGGGTCGCGAATTTGAGCCAGGGCTTCGGCAACGGTGGAGGTCGGACCGAGAATGATGATTTCCGGTGTCATCAAACCACCAGCGGTTCCCTCTTCATAGGAGAGAAGCTGGCGCATCATGTCGGCGTCTTCATCGTCCATGGCATCGAGGATTCGTGCTCGCTGTTCACCGGGCATCTCGGCGAGCAGGTCGGCAAGGTCGTCGACTTCCATTTCGTCGAGAACGTCGAGGAGCCGTTCCATGTCGAGGCCTTCGATCAATCCGACCTGTTCCGATTCAGGCAACTCTTCGAGAACGTCCGCGAGCCGATCATCATCCATGGCTTCGGCCAACTGACGACGTTGAGACAGCGGAAGCGACCGAACGACGTTTGCCACGTCGGTCGGATGCATGTCGTGAAGTCGGGCGGCCTCAGCAGCCATTTCTGTCGTTGCGGCGAAGAGATGCCCGACTTCTCGCCAATCCACGAGGCGATGACTCGGTCGCCGACGCAATGCAGTTCTTTGAGCCAAACGAACTTGAGCGATCTCCCATCCTCCGGATTTGGAGTCGGTCCGAACCCGCATGGCGACATCGCTGACGATTTCGTTCCCCACTCGACGATCGATGACATCGCGACCGAGCAGTCGTTCTCCAGGCTTGCTCTTGAATGGATGGAGGTCGATGTCCCAGGAACGCAGTCGCGCACCGTCGATTCCCAGTTCGGCGATGCGTCCTGCGTTGACGAAAATGCGCCGGCGTTGGCTGACAGCGGTGAATCCGACGACTCGGGGTGCCCTTCCACTCGGCCCGGGAACGACGACGATGTCCTCGAGCCGTCCGATGTTCGCGCCACCGGCGTCGAGGAGAGGCAGGCGCAAGATACGAAATGCGTAGATCAGGTCACCTGCCATGTGGGCAGGCTATCCGTGGGCACCGAGGGACCAGAGGTATCGGTACCCGGCGGGCAGCCGAGGGCTCACGTCGTTCGTGCCACGATCTGTCGAGCAACTTCGCCATAGCGCTCGAACCTCTCCCGATCGAGATTGGCGTTGTAGAGCACGATGCGCGAGGCGATGGTGCCGTATCGAGAGATCAATTCATCTGCGAGGGAGTCCCACGTGGCCTGAGTCGTGAACACGTCGAGATGATCATCGGTGATCTGGGCAGCCATCGAAGTGAAGTCGCCCACCTTCTGGAACCTGCGGATCCTCTCCGTCGTGCCTTCGAAGCCGGCTTCATCCCAGATGAACGCATAGTTGGGGGTACTTCCGTAGAAGCTGAGCATGGCTCGCAGGTGGTCCCGCTCGGCCTTTCGTTCGTCCTCCGAATCTCCGACGATCGTCATCACGGGAACGATGAGATCGACGTCGTCCATCGAGCGACCAGCGCTCTTCGCGCCGGCTGACACATTGTGCAGAACATGTCGCTCGAGATATCCCGGTTCGCCAATGGGATGAACGTGCACACCATCTGCGACCTCGCCTGCCATGCGAAGCATCCAAGGATTGACAGCAGCGACATCGACTTTCGGGTCGGGAGCGTCGATCTTTCCCGGACTCCACTGGGGAGTGATGAACGTGAGCTCGTAGAACTCTCCACGATGTTCGAGTGGTCCGCCGCGAAATGCACCGAAGCAGGCCTTGACTGCAAGGACGTAGTCGCGAAGTCGCGGACCCGGTCGATCGAAGGACATCCCATACCGACGTTCGATGTGTGTCTTCACCTGTGTGCCGAGGCCGAGACGGAATCGACCCGATGACGCTTCCTGCAGTTCCCATGCGGTTGCTGCTGTGACGAACGGGCTGCGCGGAAATGCGACGGCCACTCCCGTCGACAAATCGAGGCCGGGTGCTGCGAGTGCCGCCGCAGCAATGTTCAGATACGGCGTTCGACCCGCCTCTGTGAACAGCATTCCCGAGAATCCGGAGGCCAGTGTTCTTCGGGCATGGTCGCCGGTCCGAGTGAGAGGTAAGGGAGTGGTCATGACATCGACGTGCACAGTGGCAGAGTAGGTCGTCACCCGACGGAGAATGAACCGAAACCACCGGGCAGATGAGGAGACAGACGCGATGACGACTGATGACATGCCCACTCTGATCGGGGACTCGTCGGAATGTCCGCGGTGCCACAAGAGCCACACGGGCCGCTTCTATGGACCGTGTGAAGACTGTCGAGCGGAATTGCGCGCCACGATGTGCAAGGAAGCGCGAAACATCGAAGTCGCGGAATACGAACCGAAGTTGAATGTGACTCCGAACGCTGTCGCGCTCAAAGACAACTGACCGTCGCTACTGATTCGGCCGTCGGGTCAGCTGTTGGTCGGCAACTGGTCGTCACGAAGACCGCCACCTGGGCGGAACGTCGTCGAGCGATCATCCTTTCCGGACTGCATGTTCTGCATCATCGTCATCAACTCGGCTGACGCCCGGTCGTCGGCCATGATCTTTTGCATGACGGCAGCGCCGGCACCGGCCATGAGCGTCGCTTGATTGTCGTTGAGGAACTTCATCGATGCTCGCTGGTTCACCGTCGTCTTGTTGATTTCGGGAACGACGTATCGCGCCACGAGGTCCCAGGAACGCAGCGTGTTCTCTCGGTTGGCCCAGTCGTGCGCGAAGCCGAGTACGACTCCGAACCCTCCGGTGATGTCCTGCAGACGGCGGATGGTGGCAACCAGATCATCTGGCGTGCCGATGACCGCAACTCCACCCGCAGTCGACTGTTCGAGTAGATCCCACTTGTCTTCGACGTGTTGCGCTCCCGGTCGACCGAGAGTCCACACGTTGTACTCGTTGTGCCAGCGCTGCAGTCCGTCGACGGCTTGATGACGTGCTTCCTCGCGGCTCTCTGCCAGATGGAAACTGAGCATGACGCGCCAATTCCGGCGGTCGACGCTCTGTCCGTGCTTCACAGCGGACTCTTCTGCGAACGACCACTGGGTCGGGAGTGCAGCCAATCCTTCTGTGCTGTTCGACGCAATGGAGAGCACACCGCAACCATGCTTGCCGGCGAGGTTCATTCCCGATGGTGACAACGTCGACGCCGTGACGACCGGCATGTCGTCTTGAACGGGAAGAAGTTGGAGTTGGGCGTCTCGAAGTGTGAACCACTCCGATTCGTGACTGAAGCGATCCTCTCCGCGCAGGAGACGCAAGATGACACCGAGCGCCTCGTCCTGGCGGTCACGTTGAACGAGTGGATCGATACCGAGAGTCCATGCGTCACTGGGCAGGGCTCCGGGGCCGCTGCCGAACATCGCGCGTCCCTTCGTCATGTGGTCGAGTTGCACGATGCGCTGGGCCACGTTGAACGGATGGTGATACGGAAGCGAGATGACACCGGTGCCGAGCTTGATGTTGTGCGTACGCTGACCGGCGGCTGCAAGGAACATTTCCGGTGAGGCGATCATTTCCCAGCCACTCGAGTGGTGTTCTCCGCACCAGAATTCGTCGAAACCGAGACGGTCGAGGTGGGCAGCGAAGTCGAGATCGCTCTGGAACTGAAGGACGGGATTTTCTCCCACTGGGTGGTGAGGGGCGAGGAACGTCCCGAATCGGACTCGCTCGGGTCGTCCCCCCGGCGTGCGCTGATGTGTCATGGATCTCAGAGTAGGTCGCTGGACTTGGTCAGTCCCGATCGATCGACGGTGGACCAACGGACCTGGCGGCTAACCTGAATGAGCCATCGAGGGGACGTAGCTCAGTTGGCAGAGCACCTGCTTTGCAAGCAGGGGGTCGTGGGTTCGATTCCCATCGTCTCCACCATTACTGGGACAGGCATGACCAGTTCAGACATCACCGAGACCGGCATGAGCGGGTCAGGAACGACTGGTACAGGCTCAGAGGTGGGCTGTGAGTGCGAAAGCGACCGAGGCCGCATGGCCGACGTTGAGTGAGTCCACGTCGGATGCAATGGGGATGCGCACGCACGTATCGGATGCCGACAGCACGTCGTCGGGAAGGCCGAAACCTTCGGAGCCGAAGATCAAGGCGAGTGGACTCGAACTGGGTCTCAGATTCTCGACAGACTCGGCGTTCGACCTCGGCGTGAAGGCCGCACTCGTTCCACCGAGCTGTCGAAATTCTTCGAGAAATTCTGTGACGGGTGAATGGATCACCGGCAGGAAGAAGATCTCACCCATCG
>JBIIKC010000188.1:0-3657 GCA_044233375.1 Ilumatobacteraceae bacterium | reverse complement strand
TTTGTCAGCACTGGTCGGTCCGTTCGTTGCGGCCTCGGTCTTCTTCGCCGTGTCGGCTCTTGTTGCGTGGAGTCGCCTGAGACCAGACCCACTCGTCATCAGTGGTGGAATCCACGCGCTCGGAATGTCGATTCCACTGCGCCGACAAGTTCGTGAATCCGTATCAGCAATTCGTGAATCACATTTGGCGATGGTGGGCTTGGCTGCAATGGTCATTTCGCAAGCGACGATGGTGGCCGTGATGACCATGACACCTCCTCACATGAAGGACCACGGCCATGCAGATCTGTCGGCCTCGGTCGTCGCACTTCACATCGTTGGCATGTACGGGTTCTCCCCATGGATCGGCCGATTCACCGATCGGGTCGGACGTCTGCGATCCATCGAACTCGGAGCAGTAGTTCTCGGCGGAGGCATCGTCTCGACGGTGATCGCGGGGTATGTGCCGGCCCTGATGTTCGTCGGTCTGCTGTTGCTCGGTATCGGTTGGAGTATCGGTTTGATTGCTGGAACAACACTCGTGAGCGAATCCGTTCGAACGGAGACCAAAGTGGAGGTTCAGGGGACCGCTGATCTCGCAATGAGCTTCTTCGGCGGAGCAGCAGCTTTCGCATCGGGTTTCGTGAAGCAGTCGTACGGTTTCCACCTCCTCGCTGACTCGTCTGCAATTCTTGCTGGCGTACTTCTCGTCACCGTGTGGGTGACACGAGTCCGATTCCGACCTCGATTCATGGCATGACTCCGACATGATCGCCAAGCCTGCGTCCATTCCCGATTCGCCGGGTTCCTACTTGTTCAAGGATTCCCAAGGAAGAGTGATCTACGTCGGGAAGGCTTCGAGCCTGCGACAGCGACTTTCGAGCTATTTCCAAGATCCGTCGCAGTTGCATCCGCGTACGGCACAGATGGTGGCCACAGCTGCATCAGTCGAATGGGTCACGGTTCGCAATGAAGTCGAAGCTCTGATCCTCGAATACAACCTGATCAAAGAACATCGCCCCCGTTTCAACATTCGCCTGCGCGACGACAAGAGCTATCCCATGCTGGCTGTCACCGTCGACGAGGAGTGGCCTCGGGCTGTGGTGATGCGCGGGCAGAAGCGCAAGGGAACGAGATACTTCGGCCCCTACCCCCACTCTCACGCAATTCGAGAAACTCTTGACCTTCTCCTTCGAACTTTTCCGATTCGCACGTGCAGCCAGGGCAAATTCAATCAACACCAGCGTCTGGGTCGCCCCTGTCTGCTCTTCCACATCGAGAAGTGCAGTGGACCCTGCGTGGGAGAAGTGAACGAGAATGACTACTCGCAGATGGTGAGCGAATTCTGTCGTTTCCTCGAAGGGGAGACCGACGAAGTCGTCGACCGTCTGCGAAGCAATATGGAGGAAGCCTCCAAAGCTCTCGAGTTCGAGCGGGCCGCACGCTTACGAGATCGGCTGCAGTCGGTCAGTCGAGCGATGGAGAAGCAGCAAATCGTTGGGGAAAAGGACGAAGACATCGATGTCATCGGAGTTTGCGACGACGAACTCGAGGCAGCGATCCAGGTCTTCTATGTTCGCAATGGACGTGTCGTCGGGCGAAAGGGGTTCGTCTTCGACAAGATGGACGATCTGCCTGCCGAGCGTCTGGCAGATCAGATCCTGGAACTCCTCTACGGCGAAGGGCCTGTCCAGGGGATCCCGAAGGTGGTTCTCATGCCATCGCCTCCGCTCAATGTGGCAACGTACGAGGAGTGGCTGTCGACTCTGCGAACAACGCGCGTCGAGATCCGCATACCCCAGCGTGGGACGAAGCGCGAGTTGCTCGAACTCGCGACACGAAATGCCACCGAAGAGTTCCATCGTCACAAGATGCGCCGCTCGAGTGATCACAACAGTCGAAGTAGGGCATTGACCGAACTTCAGGAGATCCTTCGTCTTCCCGAGGCTCCGTTGCGTATCGAGTGTTACGACATGGCTCACCTGCAAGGCACCGACTACGTCGGGTCGATGGTCGTCCTCGAAGACGGCATTCCTGCCAAGCGCGAATACCGCCGTTTCAAGGTGAAGAACGTTGCAGGAAACGATGACTACGCAGCGATGGAAGAAGTTCTGACGCGTCGACTGCAGGCATACCTCGAACATCAGGACCGAGCGTTGGACTCTGCTCTCGTGACGTCCGAGAGTGATGAAGAAGTACTTCCCGTCGAGAAGAAGCCGGGGAAGTTCTCCTATCCACCCCAGTTGTTGCTCGTGGACGGTGGCAAAGGTCAACTGGCTGTGGCAGAGCGGGTGGTGCGTTCCCTCGGTCTCGCCGATGAGATTCCCGTTGCGGCTTTGGCCAAGAGATTCGAAGAGGTGTACGTACCCGGGCTTTCGGATCCCGTCGACGTTCCACGCGGGAGTGAGGCGCTGTTCATGCTGCAGCGAATTCGCGATGAAGCTCACCGATTCGCCAATGCGTATCACCGGGAACTGCGAAACAAGCGAATGGTGTCGAGTTCGCTCGATGGCATCGAGGGTTTGGGTGAGGCGCGCCGCAAACGACTTGTTCAGGCGATGGGTGGAGTCAAGGCGATCAAGACGGCGACATTGGATGAACTGCTTGCATTGTCATGGCTTCCCGATGATGTGGCGCGAAGTGTGTACACGCACTTTCATCCGGACTGAGGCGACCGGACCAGCGCGCAGGCGACGCGAATTACGAGACGAGTGGGAGAACGTCGGTGGCGAATCGCTCGTACATTTCCCGTCGAGCATTTGGAGTGGGACCGAGAGTGAAGTCGGGGATGATGATCTCATCGAATCCCGCGTCCTTGTAGGACGAGAGCGCCGCTGCGATGTGATGTGCATCTCCGATGATCGACCGATCGGCTGGTGCCCTTGCGGCGATCTTGGCTGCAGTGGCAGGATCGTCGACGAGAAAGAACAACGCTTGAGCAGATGTCCTGAGGGTTGAGGGGTCTCGCCCTATCGATTCACACGCTGTCCTCATGGTTGTCAGACGTGTGGACGCTTCGGCAACATGTCCCCACGTGTTCCACTCGTCGGCATGGCTCGCAGTGATCCTCGACATGCGCGGACCACCGGTTCCCACGAGGATCGGAAGTGGATCTTGCGCCGGACGCGGTTGACACGGTGCGTCGACGATCGAGAAATGTTCGCCCGAGAATGTCGTTCTTTCGTTGCGCAACAGAGAGCGCACGATCTGTATTGCTTCTTCGAAACGATCGACCCGGCCGCGAGGTTCCAAGAGATCGATTCCATATGCGAAGTGCTCGTTGATCTGCCATCCGGCACCGATACCGAGGATCAGTCGACCGTGCCCGAGTCGGTCGATGGTTGCGGCGGTATTCGCCAGAACTGCAGGGTGGCGAACCGTGGTCGGGGAGACGAGTGAGCCGATACGCAGGCGAGATGTGATGGCAGTGATGGCAGCGATCACACTCCAACATTCGTGTACATCGCCATCGACGATCGACCGATCTCCCGTGTTGGTCATGAAGTGATCTGCGTACCACAGGCAGTGCCACTGAGCGGAGTCTGCGTAATGCGCCAGGTTCTCGAGTTCCTCCCAGTCGCGTTCGGGGGAGGGCCACAGGGAGAACGACAGGTGAGAGTTCACGTCCGAACGGTAGTTGCCCGTAGCCTCGGCTCGTGACTCGTGACGAGGCCGATG
>JBIIKC010000093.1:0-5715 GCA_044233375.1 Ilumatobacteraceae bacterium | reverse complement strand
TCGGCGAACGAGCCGGGCAAGTCGTTTTCGGTGACCTTGCGCGGGATGTAATTGCCTTCGGAGTCGAAGGTCCCCATTGCTGAGGAAGCGGACGTGGAGGAGGTGAGAGTGTCGGACAAGGGATTGATCGCTTTCGATGGGTCCGAGATGGACCGCTGTGGACAGGGACGCCTGCGATGATCCGACCCGAAGATCCGAACGCCCGCAAGCCCCCCAAAGTTACCATCGCCCAGGCGGGCTTCCCCCGCTGACCGGACGAGCGATTCAGGCCGGAGATTCGGGTTCAGACGGCAGTCGCAAGGACCAGAAATTCCGAGGATTCGACCGTTGGAGCCATCGGGCCATAAGAGCCAGGATCGACGGACGAGATGACGTCGACTCGGAATCCGCTCGCCCCGAGAAGCAACCGCAGTTCGCGGGGGGTGTAACAGCCCGTCCACAGATCGACGGCTCTTGCCTCGCCGGCCGGATTGCGCACCTCGGTCAATTCGTGGGAAACACCGGTATCGGCATCGAACGCCGCCTTGTCGTGATATTTGACTGCGAAATAGGCGTTGAACGCCGACAGGGCCAATTTGCCGCCCGGTCGCAGAGTATGACGAATTGCCGTGAGGACATCCATGTCTTCTCCATTGGACGTCATCAGACCGAACGCCCCCTGGCAGAGGCAGATCACTGCATCGACCGATCCAGCCGGCACATCATCGGCGAGGTGTCGTGCGTCGAGACGTTCGAACGTCGCGTACTTCGCCAGATCCTCGAGTTCAGCAGCCTCCCGGGCGATGTCGACGAACTCGTGGCTGATGTCGATTCCATGGACACGAATGCCTCGCCGAGCGAGCTCCAATGCATGCCGACCAGGGCCGCATCCGACATCGAGAACTCGCACTCGACCATCCACCCCGGGGGCATCGAGTCCGAGGGCAGGAATCAGAAAGTCGATCTCGCGAACTGTTCCTTTCGTGAACGAGTACCGCAGATATGCACGCCCGAGATGCCTAGCGATGTCTTCGAACCAGTGGCCATCAGCGCTGGTCATGGGTTCGGTGTACGCACAGCCGAGAGGATCCCCTTGCTCTCGGCTCGACCCTCGATCATGATTTCGCTTCGGCCCAACTCTTGCCCCACGCAAAGTTCACGGCGAGAGGAACTTTCAACTCGGCAGCGTCCTGCATGCACCCGAGAACGAGCGGGCCCACAGTGGCCTTTTCGGCCACCGGAACTTCGACTATCACCTCGTCGTGAACTTGCAGGACGAGGCGACTTTCCAAACCAGCGCGTGCCAACGACGTATCGATGTCGATGAGCGCAATCTTGAAGATGTCGGCAGCAAGACCCTGGATCCCTGCGTTCATCGCCTGACGTTCACCTGCTTGACGGATCCTGAAATTCGGACTGTCGAGCTCGGGGATGCGACGCCGCCGACCGAAAAGGGTTTCGGTGTAGCCACGAGCCTTGGCCTCGGCAACCGTCCGTTCCATGTAGTCGTGCACATTCGGGAATGCTGCGAAATACGAATCGAGGATTGTGGCTGCCTCATCAGTAGGAATCCCGAGGCGTTGACCGAGTCCGTACGCCTCCATTCCGTATGCCAACCCGTAGGAGACCATCTTTGCCTTCGATCTCTGTTCGACCGAGACCTTCATTTCGTCGACCCCGAAGACTCGCGACGCGGTGGCGTTGTGAACATCGCGTCCATCGGCAAAAGCCGAGATGAGACCAGGGTCGTCTGCGAGATGGGCGATACATCGCAGCTCGATCTGGTTGTAGTCGGCCACGAGGAATTCACAACCCGCCCGAGGCACGAACGCCGTTCGGAAGACCCGCCCCTCTTCGGTTCGCACCGGGATGTTGTGCAGATTCGGACGATCACTGGAAAGGCGGCCCGTGCGCGCAACCGTCTGATTGAAGGTCGCATGAATGCGACCATCTGCTGCAACTTCGGCGAGCAATCCTTCTCCGTAGGTTCCGCGCAACTTCTCCACTTCTCGATATTCGAGAAGTGGCTGGATGAATTCCGGCCACAACTCTCGCAACTTCTCCAAGGTGGCTGCATCGGTGGAGTAGCCGGTCTTGGTTTTCTTGGGAGGCGTCAGGCCGCGTTCCTCGAACAGGATCTTTGCGAGCTGCGTCGGAGAATTCGGGTTGAACGGATGACCAGCAAGGGACTGAATGGTCTCCGACAGTTCACCAGCCCGATCGGTGAGCTTCCCAGCAATCGTGCGTAGTACAGCGACGTCGACGCCGATTCCCAGATGCTCCATTCGAGCGAGAACTCTGACCAGAGGATTCTCCACTCTGATGTAGAGATCGAGCATTCCCTGCGCTTCCAGTGCCGCCATCAGCCTGTCGGCGACGACACAGACTCCCAGCGCATCACGGCTCGATGCTTCCTGTGGTCCGAGCTGCGTCGATGCGAGGTCGAGTTGACCGGCTTTCGCAGCGTCGTCGGGGAAGTACGTGTCGGAGTGCTTCGCGACGATGTCGCCCAATGAATAGTGGTTCTGGCCCGGATCGATCAGGTACTCGGCGATTGCCGTGTCCAACTCGAGCCCTTCGGGGTCGATTCCCAGGTCGAGAAGCGCCCGCAGGAGAGATTTGCCCTCGTGCGTCCTGAGTTTTGCCGTCTGGAGAAATGAACCGATCTCGCGAACCTGGATCAGGTCCTTACTGAGCCACATGGTGCTCTTCGACGCAAAGTCGACAACCACCGACATTCCCTCGAGAGCCGATCTTCCGGGTTCACCACTCCAGGCCGCAGCAACGTCCAACCTGTCGAGAGACAACAGCGACTCTCGGATTCGACCCACATCGGTCATGGTCGAAATGTCGCGCACTTCCAGAGGGCCGGACCCAGATGAAGCGCCCTCCTCGATCGTGATTCCGAGAGCGGCCATCGCATCACGGAAGCGAGCGTGCATCGACTTGAATTCGAGGAAGTCGAACAGACGTCGAACATCGGGATTGTTGGGCGTCGGTCGAAGACCCTCAATTTCGACTTCGACAGGAGCATCGTGTCGCAATGTCATCAATTCTTCATTGCGGCGAGCACGATCCTCGTTCTCGACGAGTGAGGCCCTGAGTTTCGGAGTCTGTGCATCGACGTTGGCGAAAATACCCTCGAGGCTTCCATACGTGGAGATCAGTTTCGCCGCAGTCTTCTCCCCCACACCCGGCACTCCCGGCAGGTTGTCGCTCGGATCGCCACGCAAGGCCGCGTAGGCCGGGTATTGCGCCGCAGTGACACCCGTGCGCTCGATGATTCCAGCTTCGTCGTAGAGGACGTAGTCACTCACTCCGCGTCGGTTGTACAGAACGCGGACATATGGGTCGCGCACCAATTGAAAGCTGTCCCTGTCTCCGGTGACGACAATGACTTCGAACCCGTGATCGACCGCCCGGTCGGCCAGTGTGGCAATGACGTCGTCGGCTTCGAATCCGACGACGTCCACCGTGGTGATTCCCATTGCCTGCAAGACTTCCCGCACGATCCCGACTTGCTGACGAAGAATGTCGGGCGACTCTTCACGCTGTGCTTTGTAGGTCGGCTCGGCGATGTGGCGAAAGGTCGGCTCGGGTCGATCGAAGGCAACGACGATTCCCGCAGGGCGTCGTTCCTTCAGGATGTTCAGCAACATGGAGGTGAAGCCGAAAACGGCGTTGGTGACTTGTCCGCTCGCCGTCACCATGTCGGTCGGCAGACCGAAGAAGGCGCGATATGTCAGCGAGTGTCCGTCAAGAACGAGAAGAGTCTTCGAATCGGATCGTGTCGAGGACGTCACGGCGTTGGCTTCAAGTCTCCGGACAGGATCCTTTCGGCGACATCTCTCATTCGCGCTCGCTCGGTCATAGCCGTTCGCTGAATGAATGCGAAAGCGTCCTGTTCCTTCATCGCGTACTCGTCGATCAGCAAACCCTTGGCCCTATCGATGATCTTGCGTGCTTCGATCTGCTCGCCGAGGGCTTCGACGTGATCCGACAGGGCTTGAAGTTCACGGAATCTCCCGATGGCCACTTCGATGGCAGGAATCAAGTCGCTCTTTTGGAACGGCTTCACCAAATAGGCGAGAGCCCCCGCATCTCGAGCATGTTCCACCATTTCCCGCTGGCTGAACGCCGTCAGGATCAGTACGCCGCAAATCTTTTCCCGGTCGATGTTTCGCGCAACTTCGAGCCCGTCCATTCCGGGCATCTTCACGTCGAGAATCGCCAGATCGGGTTGCAACTCTCTCACGAGCTCGAGAGCTCGGTCTCCCCGGCCGGCCTCACCGACCACTTCATAACCCTCTTCTTGGAGAGTTTCCCGAAGGTCGAGACGGATGATTGCTTCATCCTCGGCAATGACGACGCGGATACTCATCACTGGCTCAATCGGTCGAGAAGTTCGTCCTGGCGAACTTCGAGTTGTGCAATCGAGCGCACGATGCCGTCCCGGTGACGCGACATCGCTTCCGCATGAAGGCGAGCCTCGCGATACTCGACATCTGATCCGGGAGTTTCCGACACCAGAGCCCGCAAACCCAGGTTCTCCGCATCGTCGTTCAAGGCGTCGAACTGTTCGTCGACCATCGCCAGTTCTGCGCGCAGACTTCGCAACCGCTCCGACGTCTCTCGCAACCGCCGTTCGATCAGTCGCTGTCCCAGAAGCCCTGTCACCACCAGGTCAGCCTACTGATGGGTAACTCCAATGCTGACGGTCGACTCGCCAACGGTTGCGGATGAGCCGAAGGGCTTCGTGATGGATTCAGAACGGAGAATATTCGGGAAGAAAGAGTGCCCCGGGTGGGATTCGAACCCACACCGGACGGAGTTTGAGACCGCTGCCTCTGCCGTTGGGCTACCGGGGCGACGATGTCAGGCTAGCCCCTCGTGCGTGGGCCCCAACGGGTCGATGATCAGTCGTACCGGGTGGTCTCTCTCCCGGGGTCATTCATCACCTTCTCCACCGTCTAAGTTCTGCCTGTGTTGGCATTCACGTTTCCGGGACAAGGGTCTCAGCGTCCTGGTATGGGACGGCCATGGCGAGATCACGATTCGTGGGAACTCGTCGAGGAGGCCAGTGATGTTGCGGGTCGAGACGTTGCAAACCTCCTCCTCGACGCTGACGCCGAAGAATTGCGCGACACGCGCAATGCTCAATTGACGACCTTCGTGTCGAGTTTGATGGTGCTCGATGCCGTCGAAAGACTCGGAATCGAGCCGAGCTATTGCGCAGGCCACAGCCTCGGTGAATACACGGCGCTGACGGCAACGGGCGCCTTGGCCTTCGACGACGGAGTTCGCCTCGTTGTGGAACGCGCGGACGCGATGCACGAGGCAGGAAACCTCCATCCTGGAACCATGGCTGCAGTCCTCGGACTCGACGATGAACAGGTCGAGGTCGCGTGTCGACGAGCCGATAGCGAGGTGTGGGTCGCAAACTTCAATGCCCCCGGACAGGTCGTGATCGCAGGCTCGAAAGAAGGAGTCCAGCGCGCAAGTGAGATCGCGAAGGATCTCGGAGCGAAGAAGTCGATGCCGCTCTCCGTCTCCGGAGCGTTCCACACACCGTTCATGGTTCCAGCCAAGGATCGGCTTCGCGAGGCAATCGCGCTTGCGTCGCCACGCGATACCGAAGTGCCGGTGATCAGCAATGTCGATGCGATGGCACATGCTTCAGGCGACGAGTGGGCGTCCCTTCTGTCGGCCCAACTGTCGAGTCCGGTTCGGTGGAAG
>JBIIKC010000092.1:0-5797 GCA_044233375.1 Ilumatobacteraceae bacterium | reverse complement strand
GCCCTCCATGCAGCCGTCACGTTGCAGGCCATTGCGTTGGTCGACAAGAAGAACACGTTTCCGTATCCCCCAGTCGCCATCACAACCGCATGGGCGGAATGCGACACGACGTCACCATTGATGAGATCACGTGTGACGATTCCGGCGCAGCGACCATCGATCGTGACCACGTCGACGAGTTCGGTGCGGTTGAAGAGCCGGACGTTGCCGAGTCCGACTTGACGCGCCAACTGCTGGTAGGCGCCGAGAAGGAGCTGCTGACCGGTCTGGCCGCGCGCATAGAACGTTCGACTCACCTGGGCGCCGCCGAAGGATCGGTTGTCGAGCAGACCGCCGTACTCGCGAGCGAACGGCACACCCTGGGCAACCATCTGGTCGATGATGTTCACCGAGACTTCCGCCAGGCGATGCACATTGCCCTCGCGAGCGCGGAAGTCGCCACCCTTGACGGTGTCGTAGAACAGTCGGTGAACGCTGTCGCCGTCGCCCTGGTAGTTCTTCGCAGCGTTGATACCGCCCTGGGCAGCGATGCTGTGTGCGCGACGCGGAGTGTCATGGAACGTGAAGGCATCCACCTGGTAGCCGAGTTCGGCCAATGTCGCTGCAGCGGACGCACCAGCGAGGCCCGTACCCACAACGATGACTTTGAACTTGCGCTTGTTCCCGGGCGCAACGAGCTTGGCATCCGATTTGTACGTGCTCCAGGCCTCGGCGACCGAACCACCGGGGATCTTGGAATCGAGTGTGATCGTCATTTTTCAGTCTCCGTCATTTCTCAGTTGTGTACGAGTCGCTCAGCCGACGATTCCGGTCATGACAGCGATGGGGAACGAGATGTTGCCCACCACGATGATCGACGAGATGCCTACGGCGATCGCCCGACGCCATTGATTGAAGCGAGGGTTGTTCCACCCCATGGACTGGAACAAGCTCCACACTCCGTGGAACAGGTGTGTTCCGAGAGCCAGGTTGGCAAGGATGTAGAAGATCGAAACGGGCACACGTTCGAAGCTGGCCACGACGGCTCCGTAGACGTCCTTCAAGCCTTCTTCATCCTTCGTGCCCACGTAGTCGTTGACCGTCCCGAAAGTGAGGTCGAGGAGATGCCAGACAATGAACAGCGCAACGACAATTCCCGTCATGCGCATCGTGCGGCTGGCGAAACTTGCGATCTGATAATCACGCGGGCTCTGATAGCCGACTGGGCGTGCCTTGCGGTTCAACACGGTGAGCGAATACGCCGCATGGATGTGGATCACGACCATTGCGATCAGGCCGGCTCGGAGTAGCCACAGAGTCCCCTTCTCCGGCATCAATGGGTACAACAGCTTCTCGAGGAAGTGCGCGTAGCCATTGAGGTCGCTCGCGCCGAAGTACATCTTCAGGTTCCCGATCATGTGGAAGAACACGAATCCGAGCAACCCGAGACCAGTGATCGCCATCGCATACTTCTTGCCGACCGCGGTCGAGTACAACTCGATGAGGTACGGCCGACGACGGCGGCGAGCCTGACGTGCCACTGCAGTTCCGCTGACCGGACCTCGAACGGCCTCGCTCCTTTGAGTTCCCGACTGCTTCATCACTGATTGCGCCATGTTGCCTTGCGCCTTTCCCACGAACTGACCGACGGAACCGTCCGACGTGTCACGAGCCACGTTCCGACCCAACTGGGTGGACCCAGAGGCGACGCTACTCCTCTGTCCGAGTGCATGCCGAAACCGCCGAGACAGCCGACGAGGCGTCAATCGTCACAGCGACGTGGTGAACCGCAATCCCTCGGGAGTGAGGTACAGATCACGCGTGGCCCCATCGGGGAAGCGGAACGGCATGCGTGGACCGAGATGAGCGACGATTGGGTCCGATTCGAGCCCGACCAACTCATTCGTGCGAGACCAGCGATGCGCACGGCTCGCCCGGAGATCGACGAGTTCGAGTGGTCCCTCGACCGTCTCCACCGTCCCGAGCAGACGACCTTCCTGGGTGTAACCATCGTGAACCGGCACCGGCTCGGCCGTCGCATACCACTCGAGATCGCTGGCGATCGGTACAGCCCTTCCATACGCACGTCCCAAGGCCTCCGCGGGGTCATCCAGTTCCACCGCATAGGTCTCGTTTCCGAGTGTCCACTGTTCGAAAGGCGAATCGCAGGTGTACTCGGCCCACAGTGCCGAGGCCTTGGCAATCATCGGATTCGATCGACGGGTGATGTCGAACTCGGTCACGTGCAACAGCGGTTCGTGGCGTCGCCACAACGCCCAGCAATACCAGACCTGTGAACGGCCGCGGAGGCGATACGACGTGTAGCCGGCGATTCCGCCATCGGGACTCCACCACCCGAACTCCCACTCTTCAGTGGCACACGAATCGTGTGGAAATTCATCTCGCTCGATGAGGGAAATGGGTCTCTCACCGAGGGGAACTGGGACGACGTGGTCTCGGCTCTCCCCGGAGTTCGCATTCATCCCGTGGCAGACTATGACCATGTCGACGCAGGACGTTCCAGCCGAGCGAGTGCGCTACCTCAGCCTCGACTGGATCGATGCTCTGACGAGCGCCGTTGCCGCGAGTTCCGAGATGTCGGAGGTCGCCCGCCACCACACGGTCGGATTCACCCAAACCGTGCTCGGCGGTCCCGAAGGTGACGTCACCTATCACCTTCAGATCGGTGACGGTGCTGCGAGTTTCGGACCGGGACCATCCCATCCCGAAGATGTCCGATTCGAACAGGATTGGGAGACTGCCGTGGCCGTTGCGACGCACGTTCTCAATGCACAGCAGGCATTCATCACCGGTCGAATTCGACTCACCGGTGATTCTCAGAAATTGATGGACAGCACGCCGGTGTTCGCAGTGCTCGATTCGATCTTCTCGACGGTGCGAGAGTTCACCGACTACCGCTGACGAACGACTGTCCCATCCTTCGTCGTCTCCACGATCCAGCCATCTCGTTGTAGTTCTTCTCGCAGAGCGTCAGCTACGGCGAAATCTCTTGCGACACGAGCCGCATCGAGTTGCGCTGCCTTGGCGGCGACGTCGGCTGGAATCACGTCCTGCTGTTTGAGTTCGAGGCCGAATGCAGTGCAGATCTCGAATGCCGCAGCCGCGAGTGATCCCGCTCTCTCAGGATCCGAGTCGAGAGCAGCGTTGGCCTGGCGAACGGTGTCGAACAAGAGCGCAGTTGCCGCTGGTGTATCGAGATCGTCGTTCATGAACTCTCGAAACCTCTCGAGTGTGGTCTCTTCTGGACGGGCACCCGCTGAAACTGGGCGCAGACGCGCAGCGAACGAATCGAGTCCTGAGAGCGCATTGCACGAGGCTTCGATGTTGTCACCACTCACGCGAACCGGGCTCCGGTAGTGGGTCTGGAGAAGAACCAGCCGATAGGCGCGTGGGTCGTACTGTTCGACGAGGTCGAGCAGATTGGCGACGTTGCCGAGGCTTTTCGACATCTTCTCGCCTTCGGTGTCGACGACGAAGCCGTTGTGCATCCAGTGACGTGCAAAGGGGCGGCCGAGAGCAACTGCTTGGGCGCGCTCGTTCTCGTGGTGGGGGAACTTGAGATCCATGCCACCGCAGTGAAGATCGAAGTTCTCTCCGAGTATGTCGAGACTCATGACGACACATTCGCTGTGCCAACCGGGACGTCCCGCACCCCAGGGAGAAGGCCAGGACGGCTCACCGGGTTTGCTGAGTTTCCAGAGAGCGAAGTCGGCGGGGTGCTGTTTGTTCTGTGCACCGAGAACCTCGCGCTCACCGGCACCCGCCATCATGTCGTCGAGGCTCTGATGGGCGAGCAAGCCGTAATCGGGGACGGATTCGACACTCAGATACACGCCGTCTTCGGTGGGGTACGCCGCACCTCGCTCGACCAATTCGCCGATCATCGCCACCATCGAGTCGACGAATTCGGTGGCGTGTGGGACATCGGTCGGTCTCTTGACGTTGAGCCGCTCCATCGCGCGGAACCAGACGGTCTCGCATTTGTCGGTGATCTCCTGCCAGGGTCGCTGTTCACGGTTCGCTCGATCGATGATCTTGTCGTCGATATCGGTGATGTTGGACACGAGACGCACCTCGAGGCCTGTCCACTCGAGATACCTCCGCAAGATGTCGTAGACGAGCGTCGCACGACCGTGTCCGAGATGAGGAGGTCCGTAGACGGTCGGACCGCACAGATAGATGCCGACCCGGCCAGGCTCGCGAAGTTCGAGAGCGCGCACTTCGGACGTCGCTGTGTCGTAGAGCCGGAACATGAAAGACGAGCCTATGCCCCCGTAACCTTGGCACCCATGGCTGCGATCCCCGATAAGCCCACTCTCGACGGCATCGAATCTCAGTGGGATCAGGTGTGGAGCGAAGAGCAGACCTACCGATTCGACAGAACTGCAATCCGCGATCGAGTCTTCGCCATTGACACCCCACCGCCGACAGTCAGTGGCTCGCTGCACATGGGGCACGTGTTCTCCTACACCCACACCGACACCGTCGCTCGCTACCAGCGCATGCGCGGCAAGGCCGTGTTCTATCCCATGGGTTGGGACGACAACGGACTTCCCACTGAGCGACGCGTCCAGAACTTCTTCGGCGTTCGTTGCGATCCATCGGTTCCCTACCAGAAGGGCTTCGAGCCGCCATTTCGCGGCGATCCCCCGAAGGATCATCAACCGGTTGCGATCTCGCGCCCGAACTTCATCGAGTTGTGCGACGAGTTGACCCACCAGGACGAAAAGGTGTTCGAGGATCTTTTCCGCAGGCTCGGTCTGTCGGTGGATTGGTCACTTCTCTACACCACGATCGAGGCACGCAGCCGCCGTGTGAGCCAGCGAGCATTCCTCCGCAACTTGGCTCGCGGCGAGGCCTACACACAGGAAGCACCGACACTGTGGGACGTCGACTTCCAGACAGCGGTCGCCCAGGCCGAACTCGAAGATCGGGAACGCCCCGGTGCGTACCACCAAGTGGCATTCGGCCGCACTGATGGCGGTGGTGACGTCGTCATCGACACCACGAGACCGGTCCTGATCGCTGCGTGTGTCGCACTCGTGGCCCACCCCGATGACGAGCGATACCAGCCGCTCTTCGGCTCGACGGTTCGCACGCCGTTGTACGGCGTCGAGGTTCCGATCCTCGCTCATCCACTCGCACAACCCGACAAGGGAACGGGCATCGCAATGATCTGCACCTTCGGCGACCTCACCGACGTGCTGTGGTGGCGCGAATTGAATCTGCCCACGCGCCCGATCATCGACCGCAACGGACGCATCGTCTCCACTCCCCCAGCGGGCCTCGATTCCACCGAGGGTCGAGCCGCGTACTCGCTCATCGCAGGAGCGAAGATCAACCAGGCTCAGACCACCGTCGTCGAATCGCTTCGAGAGACAGGTGCTCTCATCGGCGAACCGCGACCGATCGTGCACCCGGTGAAGTTCTACGAAAAGGGTGACCGCCCTCTCGAGATCGTCACGAGTCGCCAGTGGTACATCCGAAACGGAGGACGTGATGCAGACCTTCGCTCATCACTGCTTGCGCGTGGTCAACAGTTGGCGTGGCACCCGGATCACATGCGGCACCGCTACTCGAATTGGGTGGAAGGACTCAACGGAGACTGGCTCATCAGCCGGCAGCGATTCTTCGGAGTACCCGTTCCCGTCTGGTACCCGCTGAACGAAGCGCGTGAACCCGACTACGAGTCACCGATCGTTCCGAGCGAGCAGTCTCTTCCGATCGATCCGTCGACCGATGTGCCACCCGGCTACTCGCCCGAACAGCGAGATAAACCCGGTGGATTCATGGGTGA
>JBIIKC010000091.1:0-5816 GCA_044233375.1 Ilumatobacteraceae bacterium | reverse complement strand
ACCCGGCGTGAGTCGACTGCACAGCCGTATGTGTCGTCATAGTGGCGGGCAATGCGGTCGATGAGAGCAGGCAGACCGCGCGCATTCGTGTATCCGAGGCTCGATGCACGATCGAGCGCAGTGCTCACGGCTCGTCGCGCACCGTCGGGGGCTCCGGTGCCAGGTTGGCCGACTTCCAGATGGCAGATGTCTCGTCCTGAAGCTTCGAGCGCGGACGCCTTCGCCGTCATGGCCATGGCGTGGAAGGGCGGAACACTCCGAGCATTGGCGGATGGAGACAGTGGACTCATGATCGCGGACTCACAATCGTGAACATCATCAGAATCGCGAACGGATCGTCACGATTCACGACCGCTCGGGGAAGACGAAGCAACGGTCATCGAGTCGACCGAGTGCATACGACTGGTAGTCGATTCCGAAGTCCGAATAGAGATGTCGACAGCGTTCACTCCACTCGAGTGCTTCGGGTGTGGACACCCGATGGACGACCTGCATCACCCCGCCCTCGTAGACGCGGTACTCGGCCCACGTTCCGGGGAAGTCCTTGAGACATCCGATCTCCACGGTCGGAACTCCGCACGGCATCGAGCGCACGCGGTGTCGGTGGGTGTGTCCGGCCGTGTAGCCGATGATGTTGCAACGCCGAGCCACGACGTCGGAGAGCGCATCGCTCGAATCGGGATGCAGCCCGAAGTAGTCATCACTGCGTTTCCCGTCGACCCATTGCTGGTGGTGTCCCATGACCAGTACGGGGACATCGGTCGCTGCGGCATGCTGATCGAGCCATTCGATCTGGTGAGGTTCGAAAGCTCCGGTCGTCTGTGTGGGAATCGTCGTGTCCATCAGAGCCACGCACAGACCTGGCATCTCGATCCAGAGGTCTTCTGCGTACAGGTTCTGCCCGAGGTAGGCGTCGTGGTTTCCGCGCACGACGTGCAGGCGATCCGGGAATGCGCCGCGGTAGCAGGCTTCGAAGGCTGCGAACTCTTCTTCGGTTCCCTTTGCAGTCAAGTCGCCCTTGACGAGAACGTGCAGGGGATCGATCTCGGCGATCTCGCGGCATGCCGCGCGATTCATCACCTCTGGATACGGTGCCTCGCCCGGTCGTGACCGTTGGATCGGACCCTGTGGGTCGTCGTCGATCTTGCCGCACTCCTCTTCGCCGAAGTGCACATCGTTGACAGTGGCGAAACGGCACAGCAACTCACCAGCGGGCCGGGGCAGAGTGACGGCTTCGACACCGTCGAAGAAGTGCTCGGCCGCAGGTGCGAGCCCTTCGTAGCGGCGAACCTCGTGATGGTCGTGCACGACGACCATGTCGTCGGCGACGGTCGTGATCTCGATCGTCATGAACGCATCATGCCCGAGTCAGATACCGATTTACGGTCGCACGCGGCGTTGAATGTGCGGACGCGCCCACCATCTGCCGCTGAAGCGCCACGAAGTCGATCGGGTGGACTCCTGTTCGGCGGAAATCACAGCTCGCGGCCACAGTGCTTCCATGGCGGCAACGATCACGACAGCTTCCTCGGTCGAAGGGGCGGGCGTGATCGCCTGAATCGGCGAAATGAATGGACCAGACGATGAATGGGTGTCGCTCATGGAAGGCTCACAGGGGCATATTGCCGTGCTTGCGGCGTGGCAATTCCTCACGCTTCGTGCGCAGCATCCGGAAGCCGGCGATGACTTTCTGACGAGTCTCGGCAGGATCGATCACGTCGTCGATGTAACCGCGTTCCGCAGCCGCATACGGGTTCGCGTACTTCTCGGTGTACTCGTTGACGAGTTCGGCTCGACGGGCAACAGGATCCGCGGCTTGCTGCAATTCGCGGCGGTAGACGATTTCGACTGCTCCCTGGGGACCCATCACTGCGAGTTCTGCGGTCGGCCATGCATATGCGAGATCCGAGCCGATCGACTTCGAATCCATGACGACGTATGCGCCGCCGTATGCCTTGCGGGTGATGATCTGGATGCGCGGCACTGTTGCCTCGCAGTACGCGTACAGCAACTTCGCACCATGGCGAATGATTCCGCCGTATTCCTGGTCGACTCCGGGAAGGAATCCGGGAACGTCGACGAGGGTCAACAGGGGAACGTTGAACGCATCGCAGGTTCGGACGAAACGTGCTGCCTTCTCGGCACTTTCGATGTCGAGAACTCCAGCGAGGATCATCGGCTGGTTACCGACGACTCCGATGGTCTGACCGTCGATGCGAGCGAATCCACAGACGATGCTCTTGGCCCAGTGAGGGAAGTATTCGAAGAAGTCTCCATCGTCCACGACGGACGCGATGACCTTCTTCATGTCATAGGGCTGGTTCGGCGACGGTGGAAGGATGTCGCGCAGCTCGGGACAGAGTCGCTCCGGATCGTCATCGGAGTCGACGGCAGGTGGTTCTTCCATGTTGTTCTGCGGCATGAACGACAGCAGGTACCGCACGTCGTCGAGGCATGCCTTCTCATCGGCGGAAACGAATGTTGCGACACCGCTCTTGCTGGCGTGGCTCATGGCGCCACCGAGTTCTTCGAGCGTGACCTCTTCGCCGGTGACCGTCTTGACGACGTCGGGTCCGGTGATGAACATGTGGCTGCTCTCGCGCACCATGAAGATGAAGTCGGTCATTGCCGGTGAGTAGACGGCACCACCCGCACACGGTCCGAGGATGACGGAGATCTGCGGAATGACGCCGCTCGACTGCACGTTGCGGTAGAAGATTCCGCCGTAACTCGCCAGAGAGACGACTCCCTCTTGGATGCGCGCGCCTGCACCATCGTTGAGACCGACCACTGGGGCGCCGACTCGCAGCGCCATGTCCATGAGTTTGTGGATCTTCTCGGCGAACACTTCGCCGAGGGCACCACCGAACACCGTGAAGTCCTGAGAGAAGACGAACACTTTTCGTCCTTCGATCGTGCCCCAACCCGTGATGACACCGTCGGTGTAGGGACGTTCCTCGAGACCGGCAGCGTGGGCACGGTGACGAGCGAGCATGTCGAGTTCTTGGAAGGAGCCTGGATCGAGGAGGTATTCGATGCGCTCGCGGGCGAGCATCTTTCCCTTTTCGTGCTGACGTTCGACGGCGCGGGGCGATCCGGCGTTGAGGGCCTGGTCTTTGCGGTCGCGGAGATCGGCGATTTTGTCCTGCATGGGGTTCGCGCTTGTCACCCCTGGAACGCTACCTGCCGACATTCGGCGAGTCCTGATCGGTGCCGGGTCGACATCGGAACGATCGAGCCTGGTTCGGCTCGATCTTCTCACTCAGGATGGCGCGAGTGTCACGATCGACGTTTGCGGCCCACCGGAGGTGACGGGCGATCCCGTCGGCAAGGTCGTCACGGACGGATCGACAACCGTTGGAATCGTTGTCGATGCCGCTGGGTCGACAAGAGATGCCAGACCATCGGCGGTCACGTTGACTGTGTACGTGACAGAGGGCAGGGGACCGTCAGGTCCATTGCCGGAGACACGGACCGTCCACAGGCCAGGCTCTCCGAGAGGGATCCCCTCAGCAATCGGTAGCAATGCGCCACCTTTGCCGCCGAGAGGAACACTGAGTGTCACGCTCGCTGAGTTCGGGGTCGGAGGAGTGAATTCGACGGTGAGATCGGTCAAGCCCGCTTCGGGGGTGAAGACGTCGATTCGCACGGCGTTGAACCCGACCGTGGCCGGCGTGATGCGCACTTGAACGTCGAAGACTCCGCCCGATCGGTCGCCGACGAACGCGTACGACAGCCGATCGGATCCCGGCGGAGAGACGTTCGCCGGCATGGTCGCCACACTCCAGGCGGTGACAACGAGGACGAAGATGGCGAAGAGCAGTTCGGTCGTGACCGCACTGCGTAGTTTGTTTGCGGCCTTTGCAGTCAGCTGGCGACGACGGGTCAGGTTGCGGGCGATGTATTGACGGGTTGCTCCCCCGATGAAGAACATCGCGCCGACACCGCAGGCCTTGAACAGGATCAATCGCCCGTGGCGGCTGGACAGCAACGCCCCACCGTCGAGATGGAGCAGCTGGATGAACCCGGAGACGATGGCGAGAACGATCGCCGGGCCGGAAATGCGGCTGAAACCGCGAACGGCATGAACGAGGTCTTGATCACCCGGCCCGATCAATACGGTACGCACCAACAACAACAGGCCACCGAGCCAGATCGAAACCGAGATCGCATGGATCAAACCGGCGATGATGCCGACGATCGAAATGCTCTCGTAGATGCGGGTGAACGCAAGTGTGAGGACGGCGAGGGTGGGAAACGCGATCGACGTTGCCTGGGTCTGGGGATCGAGAAGTCCCTCGGGTCGAAAAGCTGCGATGAAGCTCGCACCGACGAGAAGAACCCGAAGGACGACGGTGATGTCGCTGACGTTGTCGAAGAGGTCACCCCATCCGAAGGGACTGATCTTCGCTGTGATCGAATCTCCCGAGACCTGTGCTGCGCGTAAGACCGCTGCGAAGTAGGTGCTCACCATTGCAAGAATCCATGCCATCTTGAAGAAACTGCGGGTTTCTTCATAGTCGACGCCCTCTGGCCAATAGAGCAGAATCAGGATCGCTCCGCCGAAGATGGCCGCAAGAGCTGCATAGGAGATGAGCCGTGCAAGTCCGAGTGGTCCGCCGACCGGTGGACCACCGGAGGATGCGCTCGGATTCGTACCGCTCGAGCCGCTGGAACCAGCGTCAGTGGGGTCGAGTATCTCGAACGAGAACGATCCGAACGTCACTTTCCCGTCCGTTTCGGGAATCGAGAACGACACCGTGCACGTGCCGACTGGAAGGACGCTCGTCACGGGAGCAATCAACGAGACGCCGTCGGCGCCGATGGTGACGGTGCCCAGTGGTGTCGCCACGCTGTTGCAGGCCATTGTCATCACGGCGTTGTTCGGCACGGCTGCGCTGAAAGTGGCTGTGATCTGGGTGGGGGACGTGATCAGCTCGGCACCGTTGGCCGGATCCGACGATGTCAGCGTGGTTTGGGCTGAAGCGGTACCTGGCATCGACCCGATCGACAGCGCTCCGAGGGCCGCAGTGACGAAGAGCAGGCGACGGACGACCGACGGTGTGCGCGAACGATCTCGCGCACGGCGCCTCACAGGCGTTGATATGAGTCGGGGGACTGCCATGGCTCGTCTCCACGGTACTTGTGATGACCAGCGCATATCAGGGAATGGCGACCCCCCTCGAAGCACCCCACCACTACAGTCTTGATCGATGGCCACACAGTCCCTGTATCGCCGCTATCGGCCACAGACGTTCTCGCAGATTCGCGGTCAGGAGCACGTGGTCAGGGCGTTACGCAATGCCGTCGCCAGCGGTCACGAGGGTCAGGCGTATCTGTTCTCGGGACCGCGCGGCACCGGAAAGACCTCGGCCGCACGCATTCTCGCCAAGGCACTCAATTGCTCCGCGCCCCAAGATGGCGAACCCTGCTGTGTCTGCGAGTCGTGCACGTCCATCCAGGAGGGAAGCAGCTTCGATGTCGTCGAACTCGATGCGGCGAGCAACCGTGGCATCGACCGCATGCGGGACATCATCGCCTCGGTCAATTTGGTCTCACCGGGACGTCACAAGGTTTACATCCTCGACGAAGTTCACCAGCTCAGCAAGGATGCAGCCTCGGCACTTCTCAAGACGTTGGAGGAACCGCCCTCGCACGTAGTTTTCGTTCTTGCTACGACGGATCCCGAGAAGGTGTTCGACACGATTCGAAGTCGAACACAGCATCTGCAATTCCACTTGCTGTCGATGGCGGACCTCGATTCGTACGTCCGATTCGTCATTGCCGACGCTGGCATCGAACTCGCCGATGATGCG
>JBIIKC010000090.1:0-5864 GCA_044233375.1 Ilumatobacteraceae bacterium | reverse complement strand
GACGACGATGTGAACATGAGCCGGTGCCACTTCGGTCGGCCAGCACAGTCCGAGGTCGTCGTAGGTCGATTCGGCGATCGCCGCTACGGCTCGGGACACGCCAATGCCGTAGCTGCCCATCGTGACAACCACCTGTTTCCCGTTCTGGTCGAGCACGGTGAGGTCGAGTGCTTCGGCATACTTGCGACCGAGTTGGAAAATGTGGCCGATTTCGATGCCGCGCTCCATCTCGAGAGACCCGGCGACACCGCGCGACGCGCAGTCGGGGCAGGAGTCTCCGGCATGAACGTCTGCGGCTTCGACGATGCCATCCGCTGAGAAGTCACGTCCGCAGATCAAGTCCACGACATGGCGACCGGGCTCGTTGGCTCCCGTGACCCAACGAGTTCCCGCCACGACTCGCGGGTCGACGAGGTACCGGATTCCACTCGGGGACGTTGCACCGAGCAACTGGGGTCCGATGTATCCCTTCACGAGACGTGGGTGGGCTGCGAAGTCTCCTTCGGTGAAAGCTTCGGGCTCAGCAGGTGAGACCTGAGCCTCGAGTCGTTTCATGTCCACTTCGCGATCTCCGGGCACGCCGATGGCCAATGGTTCGCGCCGTCCGTCCGGGTGACGCAACATCACGAGAACGTTCTTCAAAGTGTCACAAGCGGTCCACAGTCGCGATCCGGACCCGTCGTCAGCGCGAGCGAGGTCGGCGCGTCCGTTCAACAGATCGACAAGTGTGGCAATCGTCGGCGTGTCGGGGGTGTCGACCACACGTGCCGCAGGAAAGGACTCGGGGTTCGCTGTCCAAGCAGCAGGGCTCGCGGGGATGGGCACGTGCACGGCCTCGGTGTTCGCTGCATATCCGCACGTCGAACATCGCACGAACGTGTCCTCGCCGACCGCCAACGGGGCGAGGAATTCCTCACTCTTGGAGCCTCCCATTGCCCCTGACATCGCTGACACAATGACGAACGGCAGTTGTAAGCGCTCAAAAGTGCGAATGTACGCAGCTCGATGGGCGTCATAACTGGCAGCAAGACCAGCGTCGTCGATGTCGAAGCTGTAGGAATCCTTCATCACGAATTCGCGACCGCGCAACAGGCCGGCTCGTGGTCGGGCTTCGTCGCGGAACTTCGTCTGAATTTGGTAGATGCTGAGGGGCAGGTCCTTGTAGCTGCTGTACAGGTCTTTCACGAGAAGTGTGAACATCTCTTCATGGGTGGGCCCAAGAAGGAAATCGGCACCCCTGCGATCCTTCAACCGGAACAGATTCGGGCCGTACTCCGTCCAGCGATTGGTGGCTTCATAGGGTTCTCGCGGCAACAACGACGGGAAGTGCACCTCTTGGAATCCAGCAGCGTCCATTTCTTCGCGAATGATGCGTTCGACGTTGCGGTACACACGCCAGCCAAGAGGTAGCCAGGTGAAACCGCCGGGAGCGGCACGGCGGATGTATCCCGCCCGCAGGAGAAGTTGATGGCTCGGGACTTCCGCATCCGCGGGGTTTTCGCGCAGGGTGCGCACGAAGAGACCGGACATTCGCAACATTTCGCCAGGCTACTTGCCGCCGTTCACCGCACCCGGAGGGCTCGAGGTGGCGACCAGGCGGACTCGACTGGGCAGAAGAAGTGAGGTCGTCGAAACGAGGTCCAGTTCGATTCGAGGGGGAAGCCGGTATGATTCCTGTGTCTTGAATGAGTGTTTGCCCGGTGGTTCCACAAGGGTGATTCTGAAAGGCGTGGGCTTCAGCCCACGTCTTTTTTTGTCACGGTGGTTCGCCACATCGACGCACTCGTCAGAGAAGTGAATTTCGAGAAAACGAGGAGGTGTGAAATGGCAGAGAATCCCGTGGTGACCAGGGTGTCCAGCCTGATCACCCCGATCGTTGCCGACCTCGGTCTCGAGCTCTATGACCTCGAATTCGCTGGCGGCATGTTGCGCGTCACCGTGGACACCCCTGCTGGTTCCCCGGGCGGCGTTGACGTCGACCAACTTGCACGCTGCACTCGTTTGATTTCTCGTGACCTCGACCACGAGGATCCGATCCCCGGGCACTACACCCTCGAAGTCTCGAGCCCCGGACTCGAAAGAAATCTTCGCGTTCCTCGACATTTCCAGCGCGAGACCGGAAAGACGATCGCTGTACGCCTTCGTGATGCGATCGGCGGGGAGCGTCGGATCACCGGATTACTCGTCGCTGCTTCCGAGGAGACCTTCACGCTTCGGCTCGACAACGGGGAAGAGCGCCACGTCGCATACGACCAGGTCGACAAGGCACGGACTGTGTTCGTCTGGCAGGCCCAGGCTCGAAAGACGCCAGCGCGTGCAGGATCTGGGGCGAAGAAGGCCGCTTCGAGCAAGTCGCCGGCTTCCCCGGCAGACTCAGAGGCAGAAAACGATGATCTCGACCAAGAACTCGAACTCGAAGACGAGTTCGAGGACGAACTCGATTTCGACGACCAATTCGACGACAACGACCACAACGAGGACCAGGAGCACGCCGAGTCATGAGCAATCTGGACATGAAGGAGGCCATCCGCCTTTTGGCGGGTGAAAAGAACATTTCCGAGGAGACCCTGCTGCAAGTACTCGTCGACGCTCTGGCGACTGCTTACAAACGTCGCCCGGGGGCTGCTGAGGAAGTCGAAGTTGGGCTCAACCCCGACACTCTCGAGATCAGTTTCACCGCCTATGACATCGATGAGGACGGAAACTGGGTCAACGCCCGAGATGACACACCAGAAAAGAACGAACTCGGGCGAATTGCGGCTCAGACCTTCCGTCAGGTGATGGGTCAGCGCATCCGCGAAGCTGAGCGCGACCGCAAGTTCGAAGAGTATGCAAACCGCGAAGGCGACATCGTCACCGGAATCGTCCAGCAGAACGACAATCGATACGCGCTCTTGGACCTGGGCAAGGTCGAAGCATTGATGCCCCAGAGCGAGCAGGTGCCATTCGAACGTGCAACGCCCGGAACACGTGTGAAGGCATACATCGTGGAAGTGCGTCGGAGCGAAAAGGGTCCCCAGATCGTTGTCAGCCGCACGCATCCGGGACTCGTGAAGCGCCTCTTCGAACTCGAAGTTCCCGAAATCGCAGATGGAGTTGTCGAGATCAAGGCTTGTGCCCGTGAACCTGGCCATCGCACCAAGATCGCCGTCGCGTCGAACGACAACAATGTCGACCCGGTCGGCGCCTGCGTCGGCGCACGGGGTGCACGCGTCCGCATGGTGGTCAACGAACTGAATCAGGAAAAGATCGACATCATTCCTTTCAGCGAGGACCTTCCCGACTACATCGCAAAGGCGCTTTCGCCGGCCAAGGTGACCGAGGTTCGTCTCAGCGAAGATCGCACTCAAGCCGATGTGATCGTTCCGGACTTCCAACTCAGCTTGGCCATCGGCAAGGAAGGTCAGAACGCCCGCCTCGCAGCTCGTCTCGTCGGCGTGCGGATCGACATCAAGAGTGAAACGCAGTTCCACAACGAACTGAACGGCATCTTCCCCGACGAAACCGAATATGCAGCAGGAGAATGGGTTCTGAACTCGGAGACCGGTGCTCAGGAATTCCACGCTGCCGACGGTTCCATCATGAGCGTCGAAGAGTGGGAGCAGGCAACCGGAGTCTCTGCGACCGACGGGGAGTCCGAATGAAGGACCGGCTCGGACCCGTACGCACGTGCATCGGATGCCGGAAGCGTCACGAGCAGAATCGCTTGACGCGGTTCGTGCCTGGGGCAGACGGTCGACCGTTGGCATCTCGCACGGCTTCGGGTCGAGGAGCATGGATCTGCACAGGGTCCGCAAGTTGTCGTGACACAGCAGAGAAGAAGCGAGCATTCGATCGGGCCTGGAAGACCCGAACGACGATGAAGACCCAATCGACGATGAAGACCCGACCGACCATGGCACACTGAACAGTCGTCGGCTGAGCCGACGAGAAACAAGAAGGACTGAACGCCGCGTGGCAACAGCAAAGATCAAAGTCAGCGAACTAGCGAAGAAACTGGGCATGACCAATGCCGAACTGCTGGATCTCTGCAAAGACAACAACGTGGCGGCGAAGACCCCTCAGTCCACACTCGTCGAGGCTTTCGTGCCGATGCTCGAACGCAAAGCAAAGGCTCTCGGTCTGGTTCGTGATCAGCAACCAGAAGAGGCCAAACCAGCCAAGAAGGCTCCAGCAAAAAAGGCTGCTGCCAAGAAGAGCGACACAGACGGCTCGGAAGCAGAAGGCGACGCGGCTGTCAAGAAGGCTCCAGCGAAGAAAGCCGTTGCCAAGAAGGACGCCGAACCCAAGGTCGAAGCCGTCGAGGTTGCGGAAACTCCGGTGGCACCCGTCGTCGAGGTTGCTCCCGAGGTCGTCGAACCGCGCCCGGCACCAACAATGCCCTCAGGGCCGGTTGTTTCGAGTCGACCGACTCCGGCACGAGAGGCTGTGCGCGAACCGGTCCGTGAACCCGTTCGGGAAACCAGCCGTGAGACTCCACGTGAACCGCAGCGTGACGTTGCTCGAGAACCAGTTCGCGAGCCGGTGCGTGAGACACCGCGCGAAACCAGCACCGATGCACCTCGGGATCCGGGTGCTCGACCTCCCGCAGGTCGTCCTGTGCCGCCGCCTCCCGGTCGACCCCTCAGTGCTTCTGGTCGTCCTGTGCCGCCGCCTCCCGGTCGACCCCTCAGTGCTTCTGGTCGTCCTGTTCCGCCGCCCCCGGGTGGTCCTCGTGCGACGGGACCGCGCACTGGTGGCCCCGGATACGGCGGACCGCGCACAGGCGCGCCTCGACCTGCAGGAAGTTTTGGAGGACCTCGCCCGGGAGGACCGCGCCCTGGTGGAGCATTCGGTGGTCCACGACCTGGAGGCGGTCCGGGAGCACCCGGAGGCGGTGGTCCTGGTCGACCTGGTGGAGGAGGCCGGCCCGGTGGCGGACCTCGTCCGAGTGGTGGACGACGTGCACCGCGAGGTGGCGGACGTCGCCGTCGGCGCGGAGAGGACGACTTCCAGCCGTCGATGATCTCCTACAGCGAGAGCGACGCCCCGGTTCCCGAGGGCGTCGTCGTCATCGAGCGGGGAGTGTCATCACAGGAATTTGCGCCGCGTCTCAACCGAACGGCAGCCGATGTCGTGCGGTTCCTGATGAAGAACGGTGAAATGGTCACGGCAACGATGACACTCACCGACGAGCAGATGGAACTGTTCGCTCTCGAGATCGGCGCAGAGATCCTTCTCGTCGAACCCGGTCAGCAAGAGGAGATGGAACTCCAGGCTCTGTTCGACGACAGCGACGATGACGAATCACAAGAGTTGCGTCCGCCGGTCATCACCGTCATGGGCCACGTCGACCACGGTAAGACGACCCTGCTCGACCGAATTCGAAACGCAAATGTCGTTTCCGGCGAAGCTGGCGGTATCACGCAGCACATCGGTGCGTACATGGTGAATCATGGTGGCAAGAATGTGACGTTCATCGACACCCCGGGCCACGCAGCATTCACTCAGATGCGAGCTCGCGGTGCTCAGGTCACCGACATCGTCGTACTGATGGTGGCTGCCGACGACGGTGTGATGCCTCAGACGATCGAAGCCATCAACCACGCGCGAGCTGCCGAAGTGCCGATCGTCGTGGCGATCAACAAGATCGACAAAGAGAACGCAGATGTTCAGCGAGTTCTGTCCCAATTGTCGGAGAACGATCTCATTCCCGAATCGTGGGGTGGCGACACGATCTGTGTGGAGATGTCAGCGCAGCAGAATCTCGGTATCGACGATCTGCTCGAGCAGTTGACGATCGTGGCCGAAGTCGAGGAATTGACGGCGAATCCAAACGGCCGAGCCAAGGGGGTCGTTCTCGAAGCGAATCTCGATACGGGTCG
>JBIIKC010000089.1:0-5880 GCA_044233375.1 Ilumatobacteraceae bacterium | reverse complement strand
ACGCGACCTCACGTGACTCCTGACGTCGTCACGCGACCTCACGTGACTCCTGACGTCGTCACGATGGCCAAAGCTCTGGGGAATGGCTTTCCTGTCGGTGCGTGCTGGGCGAAGAAAGAAGTCGCAGCAGTCTTTCGACCCGGTGATCACGGATCGACATACAGCGGCACGGCAATTGCTGGAGCTGCGATTTCCGCCGTGATCTCCGAGATGCGCCGAATCGATGCGCCGCGACTCGCTCGTGAACGCGGTGCCTATTTGACAGAGATTCTCTCTTCCATCCCCGAAGTCGACGGAGTCCGAGGTCGAGGTCTTCTTCTGGCGGTCGAATTGGGCCCGACACGAAACTCCAAGGTTGTCAATGATGAATTGATCGCAAGGGGAATGATCGCCAATGCAGTGACGTCGACTGCATTGCGCCTCGCTCCACCGTTGACGGTGTCGACGAGTGAGATCGACGAATTCGCATCGACTCTGAGATCGGTTCTCGCGGAGGGCATCGGGGTCGTTTCATGAAGCATTTCACGGATATATCGGCACTGAGCAGATCCGATCTTCTTGACATCCTGGATCGATCGAGAATGAAACCTGCCGATCTCGGCCGGCCTGCTGAGGGCGAAGGTGTTGCGTTGATCTTCGAAAAGCCCTCCAACAGGACGCGTCAGAGCATGGAAGTCGCTGTGGTTCAGCTCGGTGGGCACCCGGTGTACACACGAGGAGACGAAGTCGGCTTCGACGTCCGAGAACCTGTCGAGGACGTCGCACGGATCATGTCCGGCTATCACGCCGTGATCGCTGCGCGCGTCTTCTCTCACGGCGTCATCGACCGGCTCGTCACGAGCAGTGCTGTACCGATCTTGAATATGCTGTCTGACAGGTCCCATCCACTTCAAGCCGTTGCAGATGTTCTCACGATGGTGGACGAATTCGGTTCGCTCGAGGGCAGAACCATTGCCTATGTCGGTGACTTCAACAATGTGGCTCGCTCGCTGGTCGAAGCATGTGTGATGCTCGGAGGGAAGTGTCGTATCGGGTGCCCAGAGGAGTATTCGATCGATCCACTCGACCTCGAGAGGCTTCGAAGACTGGGATCCGGGAGCGTCGAAGTCTTCGTGGATCCGGGCGAAGCCGTCGAAGGTGCTCATGCAGTCCATACGGATACCTGGGTCTCCATGGGTCAGGAAGCTGAGAAGGAATCGCGCCGACAGATCTTCTCGTCCTACCGAGTGGACGAGGCTCTCATGAACCGGGCTGCAGCAGATGGGATTTTCATGCACTGTCTCCCTGCTTATCGAGGCTTCGAAGTGACGGCGGATGTGATCGACGGACCCCGAAGTCGCGTCATCCGCCAGGGACACAACCGACTCGATTCCGCTCGAGGAGTGTTGTCCTTCTTGCTCGACAGCCGGGATGAACAATGAGCAGCAAAGCCCAACGTCAGCAAATGATCACAACGATGATCGAGCAGCACGCCGTCATCAACCAGCCGCAACTCGTGGAACTTCTTGCTGAACACGGCGTCTCTGCAACACAGGCAACAGTTTCTCGTGATTTGGAGGATCTGGGAGCAGTGAAGGTTCGAGTTCCAGGGGGAGAGGCCGTGTATGCAATTCCGGAATTTGCACCTGCTCGCCTCGCTCCCGAGGACCAGTTGCGACGAGTCATGAACGAATGGGTCGCAGATGTCCGATCGAGCGGCCCAATGGTGGTCATTCGCACACCTCCAGGGTGCGCCCATGTCGTTGCTTCCGCTCTGGATCGAAGCGGACTCGAGGGTCTTCTGGGAACGGTCGCGGGAGATGACACGGTCTTCTGCATTGCCGACGAGGAAATGGGTGGAAAGAACCTTGCGGACCTTCTCAGCGACCTCGCTGGGATCGATCCCACGGTCGCACGCAAACAAACGAAGTCGAAAGGGAGCATGCGATGACCGGTGTTGACGCAACTTCGGGCGACGAAGCTCGAACACTCTGGCATGGCCGTTTCGATCGGTCTCCCGCAGAGGATCTGATGGCATTCACACAAAGTCTTTCCTTCGATCGCCAATTGTGGCGCGAGGACATCGACTGTTCTCGTGCCCATGTTCGCGGTCTCGGTCATGTCGGACTCCTGACCGACGTCGAGATGAATCAGATTCTCGGTGGGTTGGAGACGATCGAAGGCGAATTGCAGAACGGAGTTTTCGTCTACGTCCCATCGGACGAAGACATTCACACCGCTGTCGAACGGCGCGTCACGGAACTCGTCGGACCTGTGGGCGCGAAACTGCATACCGGCAGAAGTCGCAACGATCAATCTGCAACGGGTCTCAGACTTTGGTGCAAGCGTCGGATCGTGGATATTTCGTCGCGGATAGTGGCTCTCCAAGAAGTACTTCTGGACAGAGCCCAGTGGGCGATCGCGGAAGATGTCTATCTTCCGGGGTACACCCACCTGCAAAGAGCGCAACCGGTTTCCCTGGCTCACCATTTTCTTGCGCATGCATGGGCATTCGGCCGAGATCTCGAGCGTTTGTCGCAGACCTTGGATCGGCTCGACGTATCGGTTCTGGGGGCGGGTGCACTTGCTGGTTCATCTCTTCCCCTCGATCCCGATTTCACCGCCCATCACATGGGATTTGCTCGACGCTTCGACAACTCACTCGATGCCGTCAGCGACCGTGATTTCGTTGCGGAGATCTTGTTCGATGTGGCCATGATCGGCACGCACCTCTCTCGGCTCGGCGAAGAATGGGTTCTGTGGACGACGGAGGAGTTCGGTTTCGCTGTGCTCGACGATGCCTATTCGACAGGGTCCTCGATGCTGCCCCAGAAAAAGAATGCCGACATTGCCGAATTGTCTCGGGGAAAGACAGGACGTCTGATCGGCAATCTCACCGGTTTGCTGGTCGTACTGAAGGGTCTCCCGCTCGCCTACAACCGCGATCTTCAGGAAGACAAAGAACCCCTCTTCGACTCGGTGGAACAAGTGCTGCTCGGTCTAGCTGCTGTCACAGGGATGATTGCGACTGCACATCTGAACGCTCACGTGATGAAGAGCGCAGCAGACTCTCCCTTACTTGCTGCAACCGATCTCGCGGAACACCTCGTCAGAGGAGGGATGCCCTTTCGCCGAGCTCATGCAGTGGTCGGTTCCATCGTGCGTCGATCCTTGGCGGGAGAAGGCGCGTTGATCGAATTGGTGCGATCCGAACCTCTCCTAGGCGAAGAAGCTGCCTTGCTGTGTTCGCCTGGAGTGGCGGTGAGGAATCGCACCACACCGGGAGGAGCGGGGCAGGAACCCGTGTCGATTCAGATGGACGCGTTCCAAAAATACTTGTCTGGTTGGGTCGACCGCTTGGCCCTACACGAGCAGAATGTACCGAAACAAGGAGTTCGTTAGTGGATCTGCAGTTGTTCGGAGAAGTTGTGGTGACCATGCTGGTGATTTTGGATCCACCGGGAAACGTTCCGATCTTCCTCGCGGTCACGAGACAACTCAATGAACGCGAACGCCACAAAGCTTCGTACATCGCCGTCGCAACAGCCTTCTTGGTGATTTCGATCTTCGCCATTGGAGGTCAGACGATTCTCGAATACCTCCACGTCTCTGTTCCGGCGTTGCAGGGAGCGGGTGGTCTTCTTCTGCTTCTGGTTGCGCTTCAACTCCTGTACAACAAGGGCGGAGATGACGGATACGTCGAGGCATCACCCGAACAACGAACCTCGATTGCGATGGTTCCCCTCGGAACACCACTGCTTGCAGGTCCGGGTGCGATCGTTGCGACGATCATCTTCTTCGGGCGCACGGATGGAATCGGTCAGTGGGCGACGGTCTTGATCGGAATTGCTGTTGCACTGTTCGCTTCACTTCTGGCACTGAGGTTCAGCGGTCTCGTTCAACGCCTTGTCCGTCCGACGGGTGTCCTTCTTCTTGCTCGGGTCGCTGGCATGATTCTCGCGGCAATTGCTGTTCAGATGATCGCGGACGCTGTCACCGAATTGGTGAAAGTCGGTTCGGAGTCGATGTGAAATCCCCCTATCGGCATTCGATCACTGTTCGCTACGGCGAGTGTGACATGCAAAAGGTGGTGTTCAACGCCAATTATCTCGCGTACGTCGACGATGCAGTGGACAACTGGATGAGGTCGGCTCTGTCATCACGACTGGAACAGTCGGGGGATCCGACGAATCTGCACAGCGTGGGTTTCGATTGCATGGTGAAGAAGGCAACTGTCACTTGGACATCTGCTGTGCGTTTCGCGGAGACAGTCGACCTCGACTGTTCGGTTTCTCGTTGGGGCACGACAAGTTTCGATGTCCAGGTTCTCGGAAGTGTCGCAGGTGACCCACGTTTCGATGCTGTCGTCACTTACGTCAGTGTGGACCCGAAGTCGCAGACGCCGGAGCCGGTTCCTTCAGTGGTGAAGGAATCCCTGGGGTTCACGCACTCCAGTTGATCCAGTCTCCATGGGGATGCGCAGTGGCAAGTCGCACGGACTCGCGTCGGCCAGATCTCCATGTCACGAGAGAAATGACCGTGATGTCATCGCCTGAATCACCGGAGACGGGAAGTTCGGGAGTTTCGCGCGGGCTCTCGGCGATCACCCAGCTCAGATCCGCATCGGCACCAATGGCGTCGAGCCGGGCGACGAATTCGTTCCGCTTTGCGGCTGTCAGATAATTCAAGACCCAACTCGTGGTGACCACCGGATGCCCGTGACGGTTCGCACGCTGCACGAATGCTCCAATGTCTTCAACCGCATCTCCGCGTTCGACTCGAATCTCATGACGACGCGCAAGATCGATTGCCCGGATGAGACGATCGAATCTCTCGACCTGCTCGGGCCAGACGCATGCCTCCAGCCAACGGACGTGGTCTTGGTCGAAGAGATCGACCGGCCGGGCATCGAATCCTCTGGACCATACGACACTGGGTACATGATCGAGTTGAGGTGGGTGGCCGCGGGTTCGGCACTGGATCGTGAGAGGTCCGCGACCACCGATGAGACTTCCGGGTTGGACGTCGTAATTTTGGATGTCGTAGTTGATGTCCGAAAACAGAAGTGTCAGCCCGGCACTGCTGCCGACGTCGACGCGGGCGATGTTTCCGACTTGGGACTCGATCATTGCGAAAGGAAACAGGAACCAATTGCAGCGTCCGACCTCGTTGGTCTGCGTCGATCGCGTCGCCATTAGATCGGTCAGTTCTTCCTGGTGCGTGAGGACGAAGCGAACGAATGCTTCGGCCGACTCGTCATTCAGGGCGAGAGCATCGCGGGATCGCTGGAGATTCGGAAAGTGGAGTCCGAGTTCCTGATCGGGATCGTTCAGGATTAGGTAATGGACACACGCGAAGAGGAGAACCGGAATTCTCTGTTCGGCATCTGCCGACCGCATCAGATCCAGAATTCGGGGTTCCCTGGCCACCCGTTCTGCAAACCGACTGTAGAGCGGTGCTGCGCTCCGAAAAGCGTCCGAGAAATCGCGAAACCTGTCGGAAAGGTCCTTCACCCGATCAACCGTAGGCGGTTGCCGTCGGAAATGAGTAGCGCCAACTGCCCCGTTTCTTGAGAGAATGTGATCGATGTCTGCACAGCCACTCCTGACCGATCTCGAAGCGCGTGGACTCGTCCAAGACACCACCGACCGCGAAGTGTTGGCTGAGCGAATCGAGTCCGGGCCGATCGGGGTTTACGTGGGATTCGACCCAACAGCGGATTCTCTGCATGCTGGCAATCTTCTCGGTCAGATCATGTTGCGCAGATTTCAATTGGCAGGACACCGCCCCTTCGTACTTGCCGGTGGTGCAACAGGCATGGTGGGTGATCCGGGCGGACGAAGTGAAGAACGCAATCTCCTCGATCGCGACACGCTTGCCCACAACGTCGCTCGTATCAAG
>JBIIKC010000088.1:0-5889 GCA_044233375.1 Ilumatobacteraceae bacterium | reverse complement strand
ACTGCAACGACGCCGGCCAAGCCAGCGGCTACTAGCACCGATGACGTCATTCTCGGACCCGATGGTGAACCTCTTGCCGAGTGGGAAGCGGCCCTCGTACGCCAGGGTGAGGCAACAGTCGAGGATCTGGTCGGCGGTGAAGCTCCTGCTGGCTCGGCGCCGTCCGGACAGCGTCGTGACCATCAGCGCAGTTCGCAGCATCAATCAGGTGGTGGCAATCAACAGGGTGGACAGCGGAATTTCGACGGTGAGAGCCGCAATCGTCGCCGTCGTCGACGCGGTCGCGGAGGGCGCGACGAGGGACCCCAGGGAGAAGATCGCGACGGTTTCTCGTCACCGGACCGAGCTCCGGGTGAGCCGTTCCACCAGGAGACGACGGAAGTCTCCGGTTATCTCGATCTGCGCGACGAAGGGTACGGATTCGTGCGCGTCAAGGGGTATCTCCCGAGCCGCGACGACGCCTACATCTCGGTCAAACTCACGCGTCAGCACGGACTGCGCAAGGGTGACTTCATCACCGGAATGGCGCGCAGCGCCGGTCGCAACGAGAAGAACCCCGCACTGATCGAGGTCCTGTCGGTCAATGGAGGTAATCCGGATTCAGGCAAGGGCCGGCCTCGCTTCGAGGATCTCACCGCCCTCTTCCCGGACGAGAAGCTGCGTCTCGAAAGTCCACTCGATCCGACGAACATGACGGCACGCATCATCGACTTGATCGCTCCGATCGGCAAGGGGCAGCGAGGGATCATCGTGTCTCCGCCCAAGGCCGGAAAGACGACGATCATGAAAGAGATCGCGACGGCGATCGAACGCAACAATCCGGAAGTCACACTGATGGTTCTGCTCATCGACGAGCGTCCCGAAGAAGTGACGGACATGAGGCGCACGGTGCGCGGCGAAGTCATTTCCAGCACCTTCGACCGTCCATCCGATGAGCACACACATGTTGCGGAACTTGCGATCGAGAAGGCCAAGCGGTTGGTCGAGGCAGGCAAGGATGTCGTCATCATCCTCGACGGCATCACCCGACTGAGCCGGGCCTACAACCTTGCAGCACCCGCAAGCGGACGAATCCTGTCCGGAGGTATCGACGCAGGAGCTCTGTATCCGCCGAAGAAGTTCTTCGGAGCGGCGCGCAACATCGAAGAGGGCGGTTCGCTGACCATCTTGGCAACGGCTCTCGTGGAAACGAACAGCCGCATGGACGAAGCGATCTTCGAGGAGTTCAAGGGCACGGGAAACATGGAGCTCCGCCTCGATCGACGACTCGCAGAGAAGCGGATCTACCCGGCGATCGACGTCGATTCTTCGAGCACCCGTCACGAAGAGCTCCTCTTCGACCGCAAGCAACTGCAGATGGTGTGGAAACTCCGGCGAGTCCTGTCGGGACTGGCATCTGAGGGCAATCCGGCACCCGGGCTCGAATTGCTCATCGACCGCTTGAAGCAGTTCAAGAACAACGACGAATTCTTGGCGGAAATCGGCAAGACACCGTCGATGTGACAGAGCTGGGTGACCCATCGGGGTGACATGGCTGATCCCGAAAAACCCTGCTCGGCATGTCCGAAGTGGGGGCTCCCGGGGGAGCAGGGATACACTCATCGTCTCTCCGGTCCAGCGATTCGTCGCCCCGACCGAATTCACAGTCTCGAACATCGGACACAGTCCACAGCAAGAGGAATCGAACGCCATGAAAGCTGACATCCATCCCGGTTACACGACCACCACAGTCAAGTGCTCGTGTGGCAACACGTTCGATACCCGATCGACCCGCGGTGGCGATCTCAACGTCGAATTGTGCAACGAATGCCATCCGTTCTTCACCGGCAAGCAGAAGTTGGTGGACACCGGTGGTCGGGTCGAGCGCTTCAACAAGCGCTACGGCGAGCGCAAAGCCAAGTCCTGACCGACTCCTTTTCGGCGAATCGCCGGCGCTCGTGAAGCCCCGTCTGCCGTGAATCGTCGTTTACTCGGTCTCAAGTTGCGGACCCTCGTTCGCGACCATCTGGCATCTGGTGACGATGGTCGATCTGATCTTGCGAACCCAGCGGAGATCACCGAGCCAGTCGACATCGGGGTCGGAGCGGCAGTCCTCGTCGGCGGGGACGCATGGATTCTCGTCGAAGATCGGCACGAACGAGCCCTCGGGGTGGGTCTTGCGTGGGTGCAGAAATCCAACGCGCAGGCATTGAACGTGCTCACGAGCGAGTCCGCAGGAATCCTGGCGCGGCGAGCGGAGGACTTCGCGATCGACATCAGGGTGTGGGAGGTCGCTGACCGTTCTCTCGCACGGGCTGATCCGCAACATCACACCCCGGAAATCGAGCCCCGATCTTCGCATTTGGAGTTCGGTTCGATGATTCTCGACTGTGGAGCCGATGTGGTGATCGAGCACGGGATCGTCAGCGGAGAAGTTGTCGGACTCGAAGTGTGTCGAGTCGTCGATGACGAAGCGACCGGTGAACCTCGACTGGAAATCGGAGTCGGAGTTCACGACCGCGAGGCATTTGCACTGCTCCATGGTCAAACACCGCTTTCGGAGTCGCTGAAGAGAATCGTCGATGTCGTTCGAAACCATCGTCGAGTTGGTGCCGATCTGCATCCGCTCAATCGTCTTGCTGCCGAGAGAGCTCTTCGGAGCAGGATCGTCTCTGATCCGTCGAGAGTCGGCGCTGGGCATCTTCGTCCTGTGGCAATGGCTTCTCCGCGGGTCAGTCTCAAGGATTCGACGCCATGTGCGGCACTCGGCGAAACAGTGAGCGGTGAACCCCTGGTTGCGGTCTTCTCGAGCGGGATCGACCTCGATGTCGTCCCGGCTGCTGCTGATACTCGTACGTGGTTCGGACTCTCGGACGCACATCTCGTGATCGTCGTTCCCGAGCGTGACACCTCGCCGATCACGAAACGACTCGCAGGCGCTCTTCGTCGTCCTGCAACTGTGATCGGTGTGCCAGCCGACGACACTGCCTGAGGGACACACGATGTGGCGTCCTCGTAGCCGGACGTCGCCATAGCCTGACGAAGTGGACAAACGCTGGGATGCACTCGTGGAGGAGATGGTCACTCTCGAGTCGCTTCTGTCGGATCCCGACGTGTTGAGTGATCAGAAGCGTCTGCGCGATGTGTCTCGTCGATACAAGGAATTGACTCCAGTCGTGGAATGCATCAGGGCCATTCGCGTGCGACGCAGTGACAGTGAAGCAGCGAGTGAACTTCTGGCGATGTCCGACTCCGATACCGAGCGCGATCAGTTGCGCGCTGAGCGAACGGAAGCAGAAGCGGATGTGACCCGGCTGGAGGAGGAGTTGCGCACGCTTCTGCTGCCCAAGGACCCCAATGACGGTCGTCCGGTGATCATCGAGATTCGCGGCGCAGAAGGGGGCGAGGAAGCCAACCTATTCGCGCGCGATCTGTACGACATGTACGTGGCCCATGCGGCGCGGCGGGGTTGGAAAGTCGAGACTCTTTCACTCGATCCGAGTGACCTCGGCGGCGTCAATGAAGTCGTGTTCGTCGTTCGCGGTGACGATGCGTGGTCTCGCCTCAAGTACGAGGGTGGCACCCACCGAGTGCAGCGTGTACCCGTGACGGAGAGTCAGGGGAGGATCCACACGTCATCGGCGACGGTGATGGTGCTTCCAGAGGCCGAGGAGGTCGATGTCCAGATCGACGAAAAGGACTTGCAGGTCGACGTATTCCGTTCGAGTGGAGCCGGCGGACAAAGTGTGAACACGACCGATTCGGCGGTGCGAATCACCCACCTCCCAACTGGCCTCGTCGTATCGATGCAGGACGAGAGAAGCCAACTGCAGAACAAACAACGCGCAATGACAGTGTTGCGATCGCGATTGCTGAAGGCTGCCGAGGATGCGCAGGAATCGAAGATGTCTGCCGAACGCCGTTCACAGGTCGGCGGTGGCGGTCGAGGCGAAAAGATCCGCACCTACAACTTCAAAGAGAATCGGCTCACCGACCATCGCATCGGCTTCACCATCTATTCACTCGCCGATGTCCTTGCCGGTGATCTCGACTCGGTCGTCGATGCGCTTGCGAGCGATGAACGGTCGCGTCAACTGGCTGGTCAGGAAACCTGACGACGAAATGGTTGATCGATGAACGAATCGACCGGGGGCGAAGAAGGAAGCCCAGACGACAACCCAGATGACGACTCGGTGTCGTGGCGCGAATTGCTCCGAGAGACAACCGAGGCTGTTGGGGAATCGGCACCGGCGCGGTGGTTGTGCGAGACGGCATCAGGTCTCACAGCGGACGAGTTTCTTGCTGAACTCGATCAGCCGGCAACGCTGCGGATGGTGGCACATCTCGATTCGATGGTTGCTCGGTATCGCAGTGGTGAGCCGCTTGCGTATGTTCTCGGCCATTGGTCTTTCCGATTCATCGATGTCATGGTCGACAGACGGGTTCTGATTCCGCGCCCTGAGACCGAGGTTGTCGCAGGACGAGCGATCGAATTGGCGAATCTCGAATCCGATCAGGCAATCGCATCGTCGACAACGACGCCTTCGGGTGCAATTCGACGTATCGCCGATCTCGGCACGGGATCTGGCGTCATTGGCCTGTCGATCGCCTCCGAACTGAGTATCTCGAGAACGGAAGTCTGGTTGACCGATGCCTCCCCTGAAGCTCTCGATGTGGCGCGAGCCAACACTGTCGGGCTCGGGCGTCGAGCCGCGAACGTTCGAATCGCTGAAGGTGAGTGGTTTGCGGCCTTGCCTGATGGCCTCACGGAGTCACTCGACGTCATCGTGTCCAACCCCCCGTACATCGCGCACGGCGACAGTGACGTCGACCCGTCGGTGCGCGAATGGGAACCTGAATCTGCTTTGTTCGCAGGATCCGATGGACTTCAGGACTTACGGATCATCGTCGGTGATGCGCCCAGGTGGTTGCGCCCAGGCGGCTGGCTGATCGTCGAAATCGGATACCGGCAAGGCCCCGCCGTCGAGCAACTGTTCATCGAGCGTGGATTCGTGGATGTCCGAGTCGGTCAGGATCTGACAGGTCGAGACCGTTACGTCGAAGGTCGTCGACCGGCATCTCGCTGACGATCGAGAGATCGTCTCAAGAAGTCGAGTTGATGCAGGAGCAGGTTCTCGGCGACGACGGCTTGAGGCGTCATGTGAGTGACTCCACTGAGCGGGAGAACTTCGTGGGGTTTACCGGCTGCGAGCAGAGCGGCAGACAGTTGCAGAGTGTGTGCAGCAACCACGTTGTCGTCCGCAAGCCCGTGGATCAACAAGAGAGGTCGTGAGAGGCGATCAGCCAGAGTGATCAGCGAGGTGCGCTCATAGGGAGAGTCGTCGACATTCGGATCGCCGAGATAGCGCTCGGTGTAGTGAGTGTCGTAGAGACGCCAATCCGTGACGGGCGCACCGGCAACTGCAGCGTGGAAAACATCAGGTCGTCTCAGCACGGCGAGCGCAGCGAGGTATCCGCCGAAACTCCAACCGCGAATCGCGACACGGCTCGTGTCGATGAAGTCGTACTCGCGTGCGACCGCCTCGAGCGCCTCGACTTGGTCGTCCAGCACTGCAGTGGCGAGATCGTGATGAATGGAACGCTCCCATTCGGTTCCGAGTCCCGGAGTACCTCGGCCATCGGCAACGATCACTGCGAACCCTTGATCGGCGAACCATTGTGATGTGCAGTGCGCGGCATACGAATCGACGACTCGTTGCGCATGTGGTCCGCCATAGGGATCCATCAGAACCGGGATTCGAGAGCCGGCAGGAATGTTTCGCGGCAGGACGACGGCACAGGGTATGCCTCGAGAGCCGGCGCGCATGAACCGAACGTTCGGTTCGACGAGAGGGGTTTCGCACAAATTCTCGATGTCGGCGAGTACGACTCGCGGGTCGTCGAGTGACC
>JBIIKC010000087.1:0-5920 GCA_044233375.1 Ilumatobacteraceae bacterium | reverse complement strand
GAGGTGTTGCGTGACAACCGCGCGCTCGAGAACCGACGTGTGAGACGTGTCGAAGAACAGACCCTCTTGCGCCATCAACGTGCCAGCAGCACTCGCTTCAGCGCGGCCTTTGTCGGACAGTGGCACGTCGTGCCAGCCCGTGAACAGGTTTGCCTTGTTCCATGTGCTTTCACCATGGCGAAGAATGACGAGGTTTCCGGTCACGAAGCCGACGCTATACGAACTCCATCTTTCTCTGGGCATGCTCTCGTTCTCGGCAAGTCTCGTGTGGTTGCTCACGGTGAGATCACCTCGGGTCCCGGGACTGGGGCAGAATGACAGTCGTCATGAGTTCATTCGAGGATGTCGCAGTTGTCGGACCCGAAGATGTGCCGACGTTTTCGATCAGCGAACTCGTCGATGTCATCAATGCCACCCTCGACGACACGTTCGATCGCGGGTTCTGGGTCTGGGGTGAAATCACCGGGCTGAGCGTGAAGAACCGCCACACGTATTTCACTCTCGTCGAACAAGAAGACAACGGATCGGGAAAACGAGCGCAGCTGAGCGTCAACCTGTGGGCTGGCGACGCCATGAAGTTGCGCCCGATTCTCGTGAAGTCCGGCCTCGAACTCGTGAACGGCGTCAAGGTCCGCATCTACGGCTCGCTCAACTTCTACGGACCCTTCGGGCGCCTGTCGCTGATCATGCGCGGCATCGATCCGCGATTCACGCTCGGGGAGATCGCTCTTCAGCGAGACGAACTCGTGCGTCGACTGAAGGAGTCCGGTGATTACGACCGGAACAAGGAGATCGAACTCTCACCAGTTCCACTGCGGCTCGGAGTCGTCACAAGTGGCAGCAGTGCAGCATGGGCGGACTTCCGTGATCAGATCGAAGCAAGCGGATTCGGCTTTCGTCTCGTTCTCGCAGATGTCGTCGTGCAAGGGGAATCGGCGGTGGACGCTGTGTCGCGCGCGATCGACCGATTCAGCAGTGCACAGGATCTCGATGCTGTCGTCGTGATTCGCGGAGGCGGCAGCAAAACGGACCTGTCGACGTTCGACGCGGAGCCGATTGCACGATCGATCGCCCGGTGCTCGCTGCCCGTTTTCACCGGGATCGGCCACGAGATCGACTTGAGCGTTGCAGACGAAGTCGCGTTCGAGAGTCACAAGACTCCGACCGCATGTGCGGTTGCGCTGATCGACCGGGTTCGCGAATTCGTCGATGACAGCGAGACTCTCTGGTCGACGATTGCTCAGGTAGCGAGCAGTCAGTTGGAACGCAATGGGATGATGTTGGATCGTGTGAGCAGAGACATCGTCATCCACACCCGGTCTGCCGTCGATCGTGCCCATGAGCGTTTGAATGCTCGTGTCGATCGCATCATTCGTCGAGTTCCTCAGTACTTCGCCGACCGTGAGCGCGAACTGGACAATGCTGCGACACGGGTTCGATTGCTCGATCCGCGAAACGTTCTGGCACGCGGTTGGTCGATCACCCGAACTGCGACTGGACGTGTCGTCCGCAGCGTGAACGAAGTGGCGGCCGGTGACGTGATCGTGACGGTCGTCGCCGATGGAACAGTCGTGAGCACGATCGACAGGATCGGTACTGGATCTCCAGCGGAATCATTGCCAAGTGACGACCCCACGAGCCGAAGCAAGGAGCTGTGATGGCGACGAAGAAGAAGGACACATCCGTCGAAGACCTCGGATACGCCGAGGCTCTTCAGGAACTGGAGGAAATCCTGTCCGAACTCGAGCGACCCGATGTCGATGTCGACGTTCTCGCCGATCGGGTGGAGAGGGCGTCGGCGTTGATTCGCCTCTGCCGAGATCGAATCGGCAACGCACGTCTGCAGATCGACAGCGTGGTCGATGGGCTGAGCGGTGAGCAGCCGTAGCCTGAGGGCGTGAGCCAACTCGTCCCTTCAGGTCTGACGAGTGTGGCGCGTCGCATCGAAAGGCGCCTCGACGCGTTCCTCGTCGACGAAGAGAAGCGGTGGGCCGAGTTCGACGATCAACTCGCGGGTCCAGTCGGAGAAATTCGCAGACTCGTGCTGTCCGGGGGCAAGCGGCTGCGTCCGGCTTTCTGTCATTGGGCGTTCGTCGGAGCCGGTGGAGATCCGACGTCAGGAATCATCGACGATGCCGGGGCTGCACTCGAACTTCTCCACGCTTTCGCGCTCTTCCACGACGACATCATGGATGGATCGCTGACGCGTCGGGGCTCAGCGGTGACGCACGAACTGTATGCAGACGAACATCGTCGAGCCGGCTCGGCTGGAGAGTCACGTCGCTACGGAGAGGGAATTGCGATCCTGGTGGGCGATCTCACATTCGTGTACAGCGATCAATTGCTGGCGAAGGTGCCGGCCGCTGCTCAGACCATCTGGCACGAATTGCGGATCGAGCTCAATGTGGGGCAATTGCTCGACCTCATGGGATCGGCGCATCGCGAGCGCCGTCGCGACAAGGCCGAGCAGATCTGTCGGTACAAGAGTGGCAAGTACACGATCGAACGCCCTCTTCATCTCGGAGCGATGATCGCAGCACCGCACCGTGAATCTGAATTGCTGCCACTCCTGAGCGCGTATGGGCTGCCTCTCGGCGATGCATTCCAGATGCGGGACGACGTTCTCGGAGCATTCGGAGAGACGCATGTGACGGGAAAGCCTGTTGGCGACGATCTGCGTGAAGGAAAGCCGACTCCATTGTTGGCACGAGCTTGTGAGCGTGCGACGCCTGCCGAGATGGAGATCCTCGATCGAGTGGGTCGAGTCGAACTCGACGACGACACCGTACGTGTCGTGCAGGAGATCATCGTCTCCACGGGGGCGCTTCAGGACATGGAAGACACCATCGAGAGACTGACGACGGAAGCTTTGGCGGCACTCGATGCCATTCCTTTCGATGCCGGGGTGAAAGTTCAGCTCACGGAACTCGCCGGATATGTGAGCGACCGACCCTCGTGAACGAAGCGCCTGGTCGCAGGGCTGTCCATGCCGTACTGTGACGAATGTGAGGACATCAGCGCAGGTGATCATCGGGGCGTTGGCGGTGTCCGGAGTCTTCGGACTTGCGGCGTGTGCCAGTAGCGATCCCAACGCAATTGGCACATTGCCGATTCTGCAAACAGTTCCTCGGTCCGTGCCGGTCGATATGCAGACGACGACAACTGCTGCCGTCGAGATCGAATACACGGTTCAACGATTCGACACCCTTTTCGAAATCGCCAAAGCCTTCGGTGTGACAATGGCCGCTCTCGCGGCGTACAACAACATCGCCGAGGACGAATACGACTCGATTCAGGCGGGTCAGGTGCTGACAGTGCCCAATCCGAAGAACCCAACGGGGACCTTCGCCCCTTGATCGTTGGGTCGTTCGCGCCTCCCTGACTCGGGGATGACTTCGTAGACTGACACCATGACGACAGGCACGACAGAGCCGTTCTGGCCGACCAAAGAACATTGGTCCGTTCAGATCCCTCTCCACACTGGTCATTACCGCATGGACGCCATGCGTGAGACCGGTTTCGCCATGCTCAAGCCGATGCCGCTCGACGTTCCAGCTTCCGAATGGGAATCGCTCGAATACATGGACTGGAAGAGCGGAGGGGACACCAACTTTGCCCCGCTTGCCTCGGCCGATGGCGAGCTCGACTGTCGCGGATTCTGGGACAAGGGCAAGACGGACAAGGACGCCTTGTGGACGTCGAATGCCGAACTCGCCCCGACGTTGCGTTCGTACGTGGACTCGGTTGGAGCGAACTTCGGCCGGGTGCGCATCATCAAACTCGAGCCACAGGATCGCGAGACGGCGATCCGGTCGATCCACCGGGACGACAACAACCGTTTCAATCCGGAGAACGAGGGTTGGGTCGTGAGGACGTGGGTCGAGTTGACCCACCAGCCGGACAGTTACATGTTGCTCATGGACAATGACGCCGACGGCCTGCCCGATCCGTCGACTGAGCGTCGTGTGAACCTGTCGAAAGGTTCGCGTTTCGTCGTCGACACGCAACGCCTGTGGCACGTGGTCGTTCATCCCGGCAATGCTCCGCGATACGCGCTGATCACCAGCTTCGAGAGCAGTCCGATGCTCGAGAAGTGGGTTGCCGCCGAAGCAGCCTGAACTCGAAGTGCCTCAGCGGTTCGCCGCCGCAATTTCGGCGATGTCCCGCATGATCTTGCTGAGTTGGAAATCCTTGGGCGTGTAGACCGCACGAACTCCTTGTGAGAGAAGCCAGGGTCGATCCTCCTCGGGGATGATTCCGCCGACGACAACGGGGATGTCGACGCCATCCTTTTCGAGTTCGGCCAGTACTGCTGGGACGAGTGCGAGATGCGATCCGGACAGAATCGACAGTCCGATCACATCTGGGTCCTCGTCACGTGCACTCGCTGCAATCTGTTCGGGCGTGAGTCGAATGCCGGAGTAGACGACTTCCATACCGGCGTCACGCGCTGCGACTGCAATCTGCTCGGCTCCGTTCGAGTGACCGTCGAGACCAGGTTTCGCGACCAACAACTTCGGAGGTCCACCGACGATGGTGCGCACGAATTCCGCAACCGCGGCCAGCTCGCCTGGGCGTTTGCCCACGGCGGCCGCAACTCCAGTCGGCGCGCGATACTCACCGAAGGTGCTGCGAAGAACGGCAGCCCACTCACCTGTCGTTCCACCCGCTTTCGCGAGTGCGATCGAGGGCTCCATGATGTTGTCGCCGGACTCCGCAGCTCGCTTCAACTCGTCGAGGGCGCCTTCGACCGCAGTGTTGTCTCGTGACGATCGCCAGGCGCGGACGTCTTCGATCATCTGGCGTTCGACATCGGGGTCCACCTTGACGATGTTTCCCTCACCGCCGAGGGGTGATGGTTCGAACTCGGTGTAGCTGTTCACTCCGACGACGACTTGATCGCCACTTTCGATGCGGCGGGTGCGCTCGGCCATGGACCGGACGAGCCGACCCTTGAGAGCGTCGACAGCCTCGAATGCGCCTCCGAGCGACAACACGTCCTCGTACTCGGCCCATGCTTGGTCGCTGATCTCTTTCGTCTTCGCTTCGACGACATGAGAGCCATCGAAGATGTCGGCGTACTCGAGAAGGTCGGTTTCGTAGGCGAGGACCTGCTGCATGCGCAGACTCCACTGCTGATCCCATGGTCTCGGGAGACCGAGAGCTTCGTTCCATGCTGGCAACTGGATCGATCGAGCACGTGCCCGCTTCGACAGCGACACGGCGAGCATTTCGAGAACGATTCGTTGCACGTTGTTCTCGGGTTGAGCCTCGGTCAGACCGAGTGAGTTGACCTGCACGCCATAGCGGAAGCGACGGGCCTTCTCGTCGGTGACTCCATAGCGCTCGAGCCCGATGCGATCCCACAGATCGGTGAAGGCTCGCATCTTGCAGATCTCTTCGATGAAACGAATTCCTGCATTGACGAAGAAGGAAATGCTGCCGAAGACCTGAGGGAACTGGTCCTCGGGAACCTGGCCGGACTCACGCACTGCATCGAGGACTCCGACGGCAGTGGCGAGCGAGTAGGCAATCTCCTGAACCGGTGTCGCACCTGCTTCTTGGAGGTGATACGAGCACACGTTCATTGGGTTCCACTTCGGCGTGTTGTTGGCACACCAGGCGACCATGTCGACGATCAAGCGACGCGAGGGAACTGGGGGGAAGATGTAGGTTCCTCGCGACAGGTATTCCTTGACGATGTCGTTCTGCGTCGTGCCGCGCAACTGTCGGCGATCGACCCCTTGTTCGTCTGCGTTCGCGACGTACAGAGCGAGCAGCCACGCAGCAGGCGCATTGATCGTCATCGACGTGTTCATCTGACCGGGAGGAATACTGGCGAGAAGAGAGCGCATGTGACCGAGATGTGCAACGGGCACTCCCACTTTTCCGACCTCACCCGATGCCATCGGCGAATCGG
>JBIIKC010000086.1:0-5949 GCA_044233375.1 Ilumatobacteraceae bacterium | reverse complement strand
CCCTTCCCGAGTTTGCAGATCGGTCATGAGTCTCGTTCTTGTCGATCCATGATCGACAACATCTGGTCCGGGTGGCGTTCAGAGTACGTTTCCGGTCTCGGCAGCGGCGATGGTGAAGGTCGTGGCAGGAACAGAAGCGGTCCGAGTATTTTTCGCAAGATCCTCGATTCCGGTCTTTCCGACGAAGAGGCGTTCATCGTCCATCGCAGTGCCCGGGTCTTCACGATCATGAACTCGTTTCCGTATGCGGCGGGACACGTCCTCGTCCTTCCCTATCGTCAGGTTGCCGAGATTTCGGATCTCGACCCCGATGAATTCCGCGAGTTGTGGACAGAGGTGCAGCGTGCCGTCGAAGTCCTTCGAGACACTCTCGAACCGGATGGATTCAACATCGGGATCAACCTCGGCGCAGCTTCGGGAGGAAGTGTCAGTGAGCACCTGCATGTGCACGTTGTCCCGCGTTGGTTCGGGGATGCCAACTTCATGGTGTCGACAGCCTCAGTGAAGGCGATTCCTGAAGCGCTCGATGTCACGGCATCTCGGCTTCGTTCGGCTTGGGAACTCCGCAAGAATGGTCGTGCGGACGGGAAGGATCAATCGTGAGAAATGACCAGGAGACGAGTGGGAGAAGTGATTCCTCTGCGGAGTTCCGGGACAGGCTGCCCGATGAACTCGTCGCCATCACTCACTCCGATGAGTATTCGTTTCCCGACAACAGTCGGCGACGCATTCCAGGTTTCATCTACCTCGGCGCCGGCTTTGCAGTTGCGGGACTTGCTCTGATTCGCGGAGACGAGGGTCCGTTCCTGAACTCAGGACTCGTTGCGGGAGCGGTGCTGTTGATTCTGTTCGGTGCGTACTCGGTCGGTTCTGGTTGGCGGATGCGTGTCGACGAGCAGGAGGCACTTGCTGCGGCAGGCTCAGCTGTCGGCTTCGTCGTCGGACACGCCTCAGCTCAGCAGGTTTGGCGAGGAGTTCGCAGTCGACCGACCTGGCGGGTCTTGTGCTATTCGAGTGAGAATCCCCCGCGCCAACGCGGACTCGTCCTGGTCGATGCGGTATCAGGATCGGTCGTCGAACACATGACCCAGGACAACGAAGAAGACTGGTCGAATCAATGAAACTCCTTTGGGTTCTGGCCGACCGGAGTGGTCTCAGGTCCCTAGACTGATTCGATGTTCGACGGCCAGTTCAGAAGTTCGGTCGACAAGGCCGTCAAACCCCTTGGTGATTCGCTCAGGAAGACACGCATCTCTCCCGACCATCTCACCATTGCCGGACTTGTCATTGCATGCGGAGCAGCTGTTTCGATAGCTCTCGGGCACTTGGCTCTCGGTCTCCTTCTGGTGATTCTGGCCGCCCTCCCGGATCTCCTGGACGGTGCTTTGGCGAAGGCATCCAATACGTCGAGCCAGCGTGGCGCGTTCTTCGATTCGGTCATCGACCGGGTCACGGATTCATTGTTGCTCGGCGGCATCGCGTGGTACTTGGCCGGTGAAGAGTCGGCGTATGTGGCGATTCTTCCCTTCGCCGTGGCAGCAGCAAGCTCGGTGATCTCCTATGAGCGTGCAAAGGCGGAGTCCCTCGGTTTGTCGGCCAAGGGCGGTTTGATGGAGCGCGCCGAGCGAATCATCATGCTCTGCCTCGGTCTGCTCTTCCCGGTTCTTCTCGTGCCCATTCTCTGGGTGATGTTGGTCCTGACAACCGTGACCGCTCTGCAAAGGTTTGTGAAGGTGTGGAACCAGGCTGCTGTTGCGCCGGTGACGGCTGAGCGGATCGAACTACGGCGTTCACGCCGGCGAAGTCGTCGGGCTGCTCGCAGGAGTCGCCTGACCGTGGCTCGACGTCAACGTCGAACCTGACGAGCCTCTCGGTGGTCGACCCATCTTCTCCTCCCTCCGTTCTGCGCGGATTGGTTGACTCGGCGACCGTCTCCGGTTACAGGATCGGGTCACTTCTCTCGAAGACAGTTCCGAGTGCTCTGACTGGTCCACTCGGGTCCGTTCTCGGTCTGCCGGCTTCGGTGTCCATGAGGTCGCGTCGCTCAATGGTGGAAAGGCACATGCGTCGTTTGCACCCCAAAGCCCGGTCCTGGGAGATACGCAGGCTGACTCAGGCCGTTTTCGACAGTTATGCGCGGTACTACGTCGAGAGTTTTCGGTTGCCTGCGTTGTCGAAGCGCCAAGTTGCATCCGCATTCTCGGTCGAGGGGTACGACGAGCATCTGATGTCAGCCCTCGAACGGGGCAACGGAGCGATTCTCGCTCTGCCTCATCTCGGCGGGTGGGAGTGGGCAGGAAGGTGGGCTGCAGACAACGGACAACGACTGGCAGTCGTTGTCGAGCCCCTCGAGCCTGTGGAATTGTTCGAGTGGTTCGCAGACCTGCGACGTCAATTCGGAATGAAGGTGATCCCTCTTGGACCTGATGCGGGGTCTGAATGTCTGAAGGCACTGCGGAACAACGAAGTGCTCTGTCTTCTCAGTGATCGCGACCTGACGGGAACGGGTGCACCAGTCGATTTCTTCGGTGAACGGACGACCCTTCCTGCAGGTCCCGCAACATTGGCGTTGAGATGCGGCTCAGCGCTCTTGCCGACAGCCGTGTACTTCTCGAACAGGACGTCGGGTCACCACGCAATCATCCGACCTCCCATCGAATGTTCTCGTCAGGGCCGATTACGTGAAGATGTCAATCGGATCACTCAAGTGCTTGCGGGTGAACTCGAGTCGTTGATTCGACGTGCCCCTGAACAATGGCACCTGCTTCAACCCAATTGGCCTTCGGATCCTGGACACGCTCTGTTCATCGAGCGCAACGCTCAGCGTTTCCAGTGACGATTGCCGACACCTGCCGCTCACCCCGCATAGACGTCGAACAGTTCTCCGATTGCCTTGACCTGTCCTCCAGAAGTGCTCGACATCACTGCGATCGGCTCGATGCCGAGTTCTCTCCATCGTTGAAATCCGTTGCGGATGTCTTCAGAGGTTCCGAAGAGCGTGCAATCTTCGAGCCATCGGTCGGACATCAGGTGCGCATGGTCATTGAGGTTTCCCTCGGCGATCGCTGATTCGATTGCCTCCATCTCCTCGACGTATCCCGCTGCCTTCCAATAGTTCCGGTAATTCGGCAGCCGCACGTATGTCGACATGGTCTTGCGATTCACGGCGGCTGCGGCAGCTCGGTCTTCACTGATGACGGTCGGGATCATGTTTGCCAGGTAGAAGCCGGAATCACGTCGACTCGTATCGACACGAGACACCTGTGTCGTCGTGTGGGAGTAGCTCGCATTTGCCCACAGTGCACCCTCGGCTATGTCGGCAGCAAGATCGAGCATGCGATTACGTAACGCCGCTACGTAGATCGGCGGAAGTTCTCCGCTGTACTTTTCGTTCGCTCGAAGCGATTCGACGAAAGTGTGCATGTCGCCGAGTGGAGGTCCCATCGCAGCTCCCAGTCGTCGGACCATGGGTTCGTGGCTGACTCCGAGTCCGAGGGCGAATCGTCCTCTCGAAACCTCATGAATGTGGCTGGAAAGGGAGCCGATCTCGCCGATCGAGTTTCCGTAGATCCCCTGAATGGCTGTGTAGAAGTGCACTTGGCTGGTGACGTGGGCCAAGCTCGCACACAGGCCGAGAGCGCTTCCGAGTGTGGGGCAGGCAATAGCGGGGAATCCGCGGTTTTCGGCTTCGTGAGCCAATTCGAGAATGTTTCGTCGCTTCGCGGGAGACGCAACGAAGGACACCGCAGGAAGAACGTCGGACTTCACTGCGGTGAGGGGGCGAATTGGGGTGCCTGCAGACATGTCTCCGACGGTATCCCGCATGGGTAGGTTGAGGCGATCATGGTCGAGTCGGAGTCAGGTCGCCGAGAAGGCGCAGTTCGGGGGCATCTCCGCATCGGACTCTTGTGTCCTTACAGTCTGACGACCCCTGGAGGCGTACAAGGTCAGGTCATGGGTCTCGCCCGAGCGTTGCGACGATTGGGGCACGAGGTACGCGTCCTCGGACCCTGCGACGGTGCACCCCCCGATACTTTTGTGACGCCGATCGGCGAGTCGTTGCCGACGGTGGCCAATGGATCGATCGCCCCTTTGGCACCCGATCCGTCCGCTGCTTTGCGGACCATCCGAGTACTGCGCGACGAAGGCTTCGATGTCCTGCATCTCCACGAGCCCTTGACTCCTGGCCCGAACATCACGGCGCTCGTGATGAGAACTGCGCCAATCGTTGGAACGTTCCATGCCGCAGGGGACAGTCTGAGTTACAAGTACCTCAGCGGTCCGCTGAAAGGATTCGCAAGCGCAATCGACGCGCGTATCGCAGTGTCGAAGGATGCGATCGCACTCGCTCAGAGATACCTCGGTGGCGATTACGCAATTCTTCCCAACGCCGTCGACATCGAACAGTATCGACCCACTGCCGAGACAGCGAACACTCACGTTCGCCCCGATCACCGACACAGCATTTTCTTTTGTGGTCGACACGAACCGCGCAAGGGTCTCGAAGTGCTGCTGAAAGCCCATGCCCGAATGTCCGATGACGTCGAGTTGCTGATTGCGTCGGATGGCCCAGAAACCGAGCGATTGCAGTCCGAGTTCCCCGAACAGAAACACATTCGCTGGCTGGGACGAATCTCGGAGCAGGAGAAAGCCGAGTACCTCCGTCAGTCTTCGGTGTTCTGTGCACCGTCGCTCGGTGGGGAGAGTTTCGGGGTGGTCCTGATCGAGGCGATGGCAGCTCGAACACCGGTGGTGGCCAGCGCTCTCGACGGCTACATGAATGTTGCCACTGATGATCTCGATGCAGTGTTGGTCGAGCCAGGTGATGAGGAGGCCCTCCGAGACGCTCTATGGCGGGTTCTGAACGATCCGTCGCTCGCCCAGAGACTCACTGAGGCTGCGAGTCGGCGAGCGAACGATTTTTCGATGGCAGCACTCGCCAAGTCGTATGTCGACGTGTATCACCGAGTGATCGAAGACCACTCGCAAGAGGTCCCACGCTGGAGTGCCGGCTCCACTCTCCAGCGTTCATTGTCAGGAAGCTTCCCGTCCGAAATCGGTGACATCTCCGAATTCCTTCGGCGCTTCCGTCTCACTCTTGGATCGGTCATCAAGGCCACGTGGGGCGGCGACGCGGGGATGTCCGGTTGGGTCTCCCGAACTGCTGCTCACCTCCGAGACCTTGTGCGCCGTATGCTGAGCAGGTGACTGCTCTCATCATCGTGCTCGTCATCGTCGCCGTCCTGGTCCTTTTCGGGATCCTGGCCTACAACGGTCTTGTTCGGCAGCGAAACCAAGTCGACAATGCTTGGTCTCAGGTCGATGTGCAATTGAAGAGGCGACTCGACCTCATCCCGAATCTCGTCGAGTCCGTGAAGGGCTACGCCAAGCACGAACAGGCAACTTTTCAAGCCGTGATCGAGGCTCGTCAGGCAGCGCTTGCAGCGCCATCCCAGCCAGGCCCACAGGCATCGGCCGATGGTGCCGTCACCGGCGCGCTGCGCCAATTGTTCGCGCTGTCCGAGGCGTATCCGGACCTGAAAGCGAACCAGAACTTTCTCAGTTTGCAGGAAGAGTTGACGTCGACGGAGAGTCGCGTTGCGTACGCACGCCAGTTCTACAACGACTCCGTCCTGGGTTACCACAACAAACTCGACACCTTCCCAACCATGTTCATCGCCAAACTCGGGAATTTCACTCGTCGCGAGTTCTTCGAGGCTGAACAAGACGCACGGACTGCGCCGACTGTCGAGTTCTGACAACATGTTCGAGCAGATCAGGTCGAACAAACGAAAGAGCGCGCTCCTCATCGTGGGATTTGCGGTATTCGTTGCGCTCATCGGTGGTGTGGTCGGTTACCTCATCGGTGGAGGGCCGACTTCGTCGATCATCGCCCTCGTGATCGCTGCTTGTATGGCCTTCGGCTCGTACTGGAAGTCGGACTCGATC
>JBIIKC010000333.1:0-5970 GCA_044233375.1 Ilumatobacteraceae bacterium | reverse complement strand
CAATCGATGTCTGTGTGAGCCCGAGTTCTCGGGGACCACATGGCAACAACCGAACCCGGTGCTCCGCAGGTCCATGACCAGCGGAGCATTTGCGTGAATGGCAGTTCTGCCGGAATCGCCGGGATCACGAAGTAAGACAACCAGTGCGAAAGCGCCAGAGTCTTCTGGCTGGATGAAGAGGCTGCCGTATGGCAAAGAAAGCGATCGTCGGCGAAAAGGTCGGCATGACCCAGGTGTGGGCTGATGACAATCGTGTCGTCCCCGTCACCGTGCTCCGTGTCGAACCCGCGCGCATTGTCCAAGTCAAGACCAACGAACGCGACGGTTATGCCGCCCTTCAGGTCACCTACGGGCACAAGGAAGCGACGAAGCTCTCCAAGCCCGAGGCAGGCCACTTTGCCAAGGCGGGAGTCCAGCCCGGTCGTCGTCTCGTCGAACTTCGACTCGAGAACGTCGATGGATTCGAAGTGGGCGGCGAGATCGGTGTCGACCAGTTCGAAAAGGGCCAGAAGGTGGATGTCACCGCCGTGAGCCGCGGCAAGGGCTTCGCGGGTGGCATGAAGCGACACAACTTCCGCGGTCAGGGCGCAAGTCACGGTAACCACAAGCATCACCGTGCGCCTGGATCGATCGGCTCTGCGTCGTTCCCCGGTCGCGTTCTCAAGGGTCTGAAGATGGCTGGTCATCTCGGTCATGAGCAGGTCACGACCCTCAATCTCGAAGTCGTCGAAGCCGATGCCGAGCGCGGGATTCTCCTCGTGCGCGGTTCGGTGCCCGGCCCGAATGGCGGAGTCGTCATCGTGCGCAATGCAGTGAAGGGAAAGTGAGCTGATGCCTTCCATTTCCGTCAAGAATCAGGCTGGCAAGGATGTCGGATCGGTCGCACTCAGCGATGACGACTTCGGTCGTCAGCCCAATGTGCCTGTGATGCACCAAGTGGTCACCGCACAGCTCGCTCAGAGGCGCGCCGGTACGCAGAGCACCAAGACCAGGGCCGAAGTGTCCGGCGGTGGAAAGAAGCCGTTCAAGCAGAAGGGGACCGGTAACGCCCGTCAGGGCTCGATCCGTGCACCTCACTTCTCGGGCGGCGGTGTCGCTCTCGGTCCGAAGCCGCGCAAATACGGTCAGAAGACCCCGAAGAAGATGGTCAAGATTGCGCTTCAGTCGGCCCTGTCCGATCGGGCGAACGAGGGCAAGGTCATCGTCATCGATTCTTGGAACTTTGCGACCCCGAAGACCTCTGACGGCATCGCTGCTCTGAAGGCTCTCGGTGTGTCGGGTCGAGTGTTGATCGTCGTCCGTCGTGACGAGATCAACACGATTCGCAGCTTCCGCAACATTCCGAACGTACAACTCATCGAGGTCGGTGAACTGAACGCGTACGACATTCTCTGCAATGACACCGTCGTGTTCTCCCAGGCCACTCTGCCGAACTCGTCGGCCGCAGCTTCCAAGGATGGTCAGTGATGAAAGATCCTCGCGACATCATCATCGCTCCGGTCGTGTCGGAGAAGAGCTACGCGCTCATCGAGAACAACGTCTACACATTCAATGTCCACGTGGACGCGACCAAGCCCGAGATCCACGACGCAGTAGAGGCAATCTGGGGCGTCAAGGTGGTCAAGGTCAACACTCTCAATCGTGCTGGCAAGGTTCAGCGAACCCGAGGCACCAATCGCCCGGGTCGCCGCCCTGCGACGAAGCGCGCCATCGTCACGCTGGCAGCCGGGAATGAGATCCCGCTGTTCGAGAACAACTGAGGCATCACGTCATGGCTATTCGCAAACGCAAGCCCACATCAGCCGGTCGTCGTTTCCAGACGTCGTCGGATTTCTCTGATATCACGAAATCCACACCGGAAAAGACACTTCTCACGAGCAAGCCGAAGTCCGGTGGTCGAAACACGTACGGCCGCAAGACCGCTCGTCACCGTGGTGGCGGACACAAGCAGCAGTACCGAATCATCGACTTCAAGCGCACCAAGGACGGGGTCGGCGCAAAGGTTGCGACCATCGAGTACGACCCGAATCGCACGTGCCGCATCGCCCTCCTGCACTACGAAGACGGCGAGAAGGCCTACATCCTCGCGCCGAAGGGTTTGAACGTCGGCGATCGAATCTCGAGTGGTCCGAAGGCCGATGTGAAGCCCGGTAATGCGATGCCGCTTCGCTTCATGCCCGTCGGTACCGTGATCCACAACGTCGAACTGCGTCCCGGTCAGGGTGGCAAGATGGCCCGATCGGCGGGTACCGGTGTGCAGCTCGTTGCGAAGGACGGAGATCATGCAACGCTTCGTCTGCCGTCGACGGAAATGCGTCGAGTTCTTCTCGATTGCCGAGCGACCGTTGGCGAAGTCGGCAACTCCGAACACGAACTCATCAAGATCGGTAAGGCAGGCCGTAACCGCTGGAAGGGCGTTCGCCCCCAGACACGAGGCGTTGCCATGAACCCAGTCGACCACCCTCTCGGTGGTGGTGAAGGCAAGACCTCCGGTGGTCGTCCTGCCGTGTCGCCATGGGGCAAGCCCGAGGGTCGTACTCGTAACAAGAACAAGCCGTCTCAGCAGTTGATCGTCCGTCGTCGTCGTTCCGGCAAGGGTCGCCGGTAAAGGTCTGGAGTAGCACATGTCGCGCAGTCTCAAAAAAGGTCCCTTCGTGGACGATCACTTGGTGAAGAAGGTCGACGCGTTGAACGCGGCGAACGAGAAGAAGGTCATCAAGACTTGGAGCCGTCGTTCGACGATCATCCCCGACATGGTCGGTCATACGATCGCCGTGCACGATGGTCGCAAGCACGTGCCGGTGTACATCACCGAGTCGATGGTCGGTCACAAGTTGGGTGAGTTCTCTCCCACTCGGACCTTCAAGTACCACGCAGGTCAGGAAAAGAATGTGAAGGGTCGCAAGTAATGACTGGTCCCAAACTCAACGAACGCAATTTCGTCGCGGGTGAGCGCAGCGGCACCAAGGCAAGCGTGCGCGGTTCGCGCATGTCGGCCTCCAAGGCTCGCGTCGTCCTGAACCTCGTTCGGGGCCTCGATGTCGTGTCGGCCGATCAGGTGTTGCAGTTCACCGAGCGTGAAGCAGCTCGAGTGGTTCGCAAGGTGCTCGCCTCAGCGGTTGCCAACGCTGTCAACAACGATGGCCTCGATGCCGAGACGCTGTACGTCAAGGCTTGCTTTGCAGACGAAGGTCCGACGTTGCGCAGGTTCAAGCCGCGAGCTCGTGGTCGTGCATCGCGCATCAACAAGCGCACATGCCACATCACGATCGTTCTCGACGTACTCGACAACGACAAGTTGCAGATCGTTCAGGCTCGTCGTGAGCGCGCAGCCAACGGACGTCGTGCTGGAGGCGGCGTTGCGAGTCGCCGTGCGCGAGTCGAGGCGAGCCGTTCGAAGCGGACCGGTCAGGGAAACCAGTCGACCGATGATGCGACGATAGACGTGACATCGAACGAAGAGTCACAGGTCAGCGAAGTGTCCACCGATGAAGGGTCGACAGACGACGTGTCGGCGGAGACCCCAGCAAAGAAGGCTCCGGCCAAGAAAGCGGCTCCGGCCAAGAAAGCGGCTCCGGCCAAGAAAGCGGCAGCGGAGAAGAAGCCTGCAGCGGAGAAGAAGCCTGCAGCCAAAAAAGCCCCTGCCAAGACGAAGAAGACGGCCGAGTCCGAGGAGACCAACTGATGGGCCAAAAGATCAATCCGTACGGCTTCCGACTGGGAGTCACCACTGACTGGAAGAGCCGCTGGTTCAGTGAGCGCAGTTACAAGGAATACCTGACCGAGGATTGGAAGATCCGCGATCTGATCATGAACTCGCTGCCCGATGCTGCGATCTCACGGATCGAGGTCGAGCGCAAGCGAGGTGAAACCCTCAAGGTCGACATCCACACCGCTCGTCCCGGGATCGTCATCGGACGCAAGGGAGCGAAGGCCGATGAACTTCGTCAGGGTCTGACCAAACTCACGGGCAACAACAAGGTGCAGTTGAACATCGTCGAGATCAAGTCTCCTGAACTCGATGCTGCCCTCATCGCCCAGGGCGTTGCAGATCAGCTCGTCGGACGAATCGCTTTCCGTCGTGCAATGAAGCGCGCCGTTCAAAACGCTCAGAAGGCCGGTGCTCTCGGAATTCGCGTCCAATGCTCGGGCCGACTCGGAGGTGCGGAAATGAGCCGTACCGAGTGGTACCGCGAAGGTCGAGTTCCGTTGCACACGCTTCGTGCCGACATCGACTACGGATTCCGCGAGGCCCGTACGTCGAGTGGCCGCGTTGGCGTCAAGGTCTGGATCTACCGAGGTGACATCCTGCCGTACAAGCCCCAGTCCGAGGACAAGGTCGTGCGCGAAGCTGCGATGGCTGTCGGGGAGACGTCCGGTACGCCGGGTAGCCGCAAGGTCGTGTCATCGAGCGGTCGTCGCAAGGCCGAGGAAGCTGCCGAGGCAGCTGCCACCCCGCTCGTCAAGGAAGCCGATCCCGAACTCGAGAAGTTGCTCGACGAGGAAGAGGAAATCGCCCGCCGCACCCATGACGGGCACGAGACCCCGCACTTCCGGGGAATGGACTGATTGCCATGTTGATGCCCCGAAAAGTTGCCCATCGTAAGCACCACCGTGGCCGTACCGGCGGTCTGTCAAAGGGTGGAAGCGAACTTGCCTTCGGCCAGTACGGAATCCAGGCTCTCGAGCCGTGTTGGTTGACCGCACGTCAAATCGAAGCAGCCCGTATCGCCATGACCCGCCACATCAAGCGCGGTGGCAAGGTGTGGATCAACGTGTTCCCGGACAAGCCGGTCACGAAGAAGCCCGCCGAGACCCGCATGGGTTCTGGCAAGGGCAACCCCGAGCTGTGGGTGGCTGTTGTCCGACCGGGACGCATTCTCTTCGAATTGTCGTTCCCGAACCGCGAGCAGGCAATGGAGGCCTTGGAAAAGGCCATCCAGAAGTTGCCGATCAAGGCTCGCGTCATCACTCGCGAGGAGGCGATCTGACATGCCCGGTCAATTGAAGAAAGAACGAGCAGACCTGCGTGACATGAACCTCGCCGACCTCGTCGACGAACTTCGTCAAGCCAAGCAGGAATCCTTGAATCTGCGCTTCCGCAGTGCGACTGGTCAGCTCGACGACCACAGCCAGGTTCGTCGAGTTCGGCGTCGGATCGCCCGTATCAACACCCTCATCCGTCAGCGCGAAGTCGCTGCCGCAGAGGCCGGAGAGTGAATCACATGTCTGATGCATCCAACACCACTGCGAACGAGCGCACGACGCGCAAGGTCCGTGAGGGAATCGTCTCCTCGAACAAGATGGACCGCACCGTGGTCATCGAGGTCGTCGAGCGCGTCCGTCACCCCAAGTACAACAAGTTCGTCATGCGAACCAAGAAGTTGTACGCCCACGACGAGGCCAATGATGCCAATGTCGGTGACCGCGTCCGGGTCATGGAGACTCGTCCGTTGTCGAAGATGAAGCGCTGGCGGGTCATCGAGATTCTCGAGCGGGCCAAGTAGGCGACAGGAACGACGGAGGAAACTCATGATTCAGCAAGAAAGCAGACTTCGAGTCGCCGACAATTCAGGTGCCAAGGAAGTCCTCGTCATCAAGGTGCTCGGCGGAACTCGTCGCCGTTACGCCTCGATCGGGGACATCTTCGTCGCCACTGTGAAGGACGCCATTCCAGGCGCCGGCGTGAAGAAGGGTGACGTCGTGAAGTGCGTCGTCGTGCGCGTCAAGAAGGAGAAGCGCCGTCCCGATGGCAGCTACATCCGATTCGACGAGAACGCAGCCGTGATCATCAAGGACGATCTCACTCCCCGCGGAACTCGAATTTTCGGACCAGTCGGCCGAGAGTTGCGAGACAAGAAGTTCATGCGAATCATTTCGCTGGCACCGGAGGTGCTCTGACATGAAGATCAAGAAGGGCGACACAGTTGTCGTCATCGCCGGCAAGGACAAGGGACGCGAAGGAGTCGT
>JBIIKC010000085.1:0-6024 GCA_044233375.1 Ilumatobacteraceae bacterium | reverse complement strand
CCAAACCCGGAACCAGCTCCAAAAACGCCTCTTTGGACTCACCCGCGATCTTCAACCCGCGTGAGATCGCATCCACATGCCCAGCCGATAGATCACCCGCAGCCAACGCGTCACCGACAACCGGCGCGTCCTCGATGACGAGAACCCGACGCATCACATCACCCGCCTCACGTCGGGTCATCCCACCATGTGCAACCAACTCCACTTCGGGGATGCTCCGTTCATGGGTTCCGACACGGACCGTGGACTCGTGCAACAAACCCGCGATCCGAGCATCGAATGCATCCAACACAGCTCGCGCCCGACGTGTCCGATCGAGACAGTCGCGCAGATCGGGCACCGAACACCCGGACAGAGCGTCCCACCCGGGAACACCCACCGTGATCATCTCCGCCGCCTTCATGAATGAACCGTGTCCAGGGGGTGTGGCACAGTAGGAGAGATGTCCTCTTAGACATCTGTCCTCGATGTGGAGTGGTCAGGTCGATGTTTGCATCGACAGTCGCCTGAAGGGTGCAACGACCCTGAGAATCACCACGACCGCAACCACTTCGACCACGTGCAGCGGATCAGCCCATGGACCTCGGTGACCAGTCACCAAGTCATAGGCGGTCGCGAACACGGTCAACGCCAGGAATGTCACCATCATCACGGTGATCAATCGCGAAATGCGAAACGTGATCGCTGCCGACACGACGGCCACACCAATGGCGACTTGCCAGATCGCGAGATGACGCAAGTCGTGGAATGCAACTCCTCTGCTGTTTCCCCGCCCGAAATCAGGAATCGACCCGATGAGAAGTAGCACTCCGACCACTGCGAGGAGAATCCGATGATGGAGTCGAACCCTGGTGGGAAAGCCCTGCAATCGATGCGCCAATCGATCGGCGATGGCAACGACCGGTTTGGAAAGAAAGTCCCCATCGGTTCGAGCCAGTGCGGCACATGATGCACAGGAACGAATGTGCACCCGCGTCATTTCGATTTGATCGACCGACAACTCGCCATCGATGAGGGCGGAGACACGCTCGGTCCAAGTGCACATCTGAGAAGAGTCTTCGTTCATGATGCTCCTCTCATCTCGCGGCCACTCGGCCTGTCTTCGACGACGACACAACCATCATGTTCAGAACGAACACAGCTGCGCCAACCAACACGATGGCCGGCCCACTCGCAATGTTGCGATGGAAGGAGAGGAACAATCCGATCACTGCGAACGAGACACCGAGAAACGTCGACGCAATGGTGATGCTGCTGAAGGATCTCAAGGTCATTGTCGCCGTCGCTGCCGGAATCAGAAGCGTTGCAGCAACGAGGAGAACGCCCAGAACACGAAGCGCCGTGACGACCACCATCGCCAAGAGTGCACTGAAGACGATTTCCATGACCTTGGCGCCCACCCCGTGGGCAGCAGCAACAGCTGCGTTGTGAGTGACAGCAAGCAACTTCTTGTAATTGGTGAAGAGAACAATGCCTGCGATGAGCGAAACCACCGTCACCAGAATGATGTCTTCGGTGTCGACGCCGAGGACGTTGCCGAAGAGCAGGTTGGCCGAATTCAGCCGCCTGTCACGGGATGACGAAACAACAGCAACACCAACCGCAAACAGCGCCGAAGCAACGATGCCAATGGCCGTGTCCACTGGGAGACCTCTGCTTCGAACGAAATAGATCAGACCTGCAGCGATTCCTGCAGCGGCGAAAGCTCCGAGATAAAGGTCGATGCCCCACGTGACTCCGAGTGCCACTCCGCCAAGAATGCTCTGCGACATCCCCTGACCGATGTAGGCCATTCGGCGCACGAGGATGAACGGTCCGATCGCACCTGCAAGTGCGCCGATCAGAACCGTGACGACGAGGGCACGTGCGAAGAAGTCGTATTCGAATGGTTCGGTGAGATAGCTCATGATGCCCTCCCCGGCGAGACGGTGTCGACAACGACGGGACGGCCGTTGTACAGCACGACATCCATCTCCGCTCCGTAGGTGGCGCGCACGACATTTCGATTGAGGACGTCGACGGGAGATCCATCGGCAATCACGGCACGATTCAGGCACATGATTCTCGGCAGATGTGCCGCTACCCAGTTCAGATCATGAGTGGTGAGAACGATGGTCAGCCCCTCGCGACGCAAGTCGTCGAGCAGATCGAGTACCTCTTGACGAGTGCGAAGGTCGATGCCGCTCGTCGGCTCGTCCAGAACCAGAAGCGACGGCCTCGCCATCAATGCCCGTGCAATGAGCGCTCGTTGGAACTGACCACCCGAGAGTTCATCGAGACGGTTGTGCGCATGCCCGAGAATTCCGAGCCGATCGAGAATCGCTGACGCTCGACGCTTCTCGGCTTGGTTGAACCAAGGAACGCGCTGACTCTCCGCTGCAGTTCCGAGAAGAACCATCTCTCGAACGGTGAGGGGAAACGATCGTTCGCCGGCTTCCAACTGCGGTACGTACCCAACTGAGATCGGGGTACGGGACGTGCTCGAGACAGTTCCTCGGGTCGGCACGATCTCGCCGAGCAAGATTCTCAACAGAGTCGTCTTCCCCGCACCGGACGGGCCGATGATTCCGAGGAGTTCTCCTGCCTCGATCCATGTCGTGACGTTTCTCAGGACTGCGACATCTCCATAGGCGTGACTGACGCTGCGAATCTCGATCATGAGCGTCGACCACCGGGAACGAGGTCGTCCAGAAGCGAGACATCTCCGCCGAGTGCACTCGTGATGAGTCGCACGTTCTGAATCATCATCCCTTCATATGAGTGTTCAGGAGTGCCCGGCTCTCCCGGCAACTCCTCATCGGACAGATCCGAGTAGTACGTCGATCCCGTTTCGGCGGCGATCGTCTCGAGAACATCGGAGGGGAACACTTCACTTCCGAAGAACGCCGGCACGTTCTCGGCCTTGATCTGGTCGATCATTCGCCGAATTTCCTCTGCCGATGGCTCGGAGAACGACACGGGTTGGATGGCGCCGACGATCGGGATGCCGTAGCGACGGCCGAAATACGACCAACTGTCGTGATACACGACGAGTTTGCGGTTGGCGATCGGGATCGATGCAATCGCCGCACGAGTCGCCTCATCGAGCAGGCGAAGCCGTTCGATGAACGCTGCCGTTCGGTCGGCGTAGACCTGGGCATTTTCCGGATCGAGATTGCCGAGTGCCGTCGCAATCTTCTCGGCGTATGCGATCGCATAGATCGGGTCTGTCCAGAAGTGTGCGTTGAAGGAGTGGGCATGACCGTGTGAAGCGATTTCCGCCGCCGAGTCGGTACTGATCACTTCGTTCTGCGGAATTGCATCCGACAGGTTGACCTCTGGTGTTCCCTCGGGATAATTCGCACGCACGAAAGTCGAGACGGCTTCGTTGAGTTCCATTCCGTTCTCGATGTACAGATCGGCCGTTGCCGCACGCACGGCGTCACTCGGGACGGGTTCGTAGGTGTGCCCGTTCGCTCCAGGAGGGACGAGGCTCTCCACGAGCAGCAGACCCCCCGCGATTTCACTTACGATGGCCGTGTTCGCGGGATCGGATACCAGAACCCGTTTCGTCGGTTGCGCAGCGACAGGAGCCTCGGAACCGGATGGGATGCTGTCGCTCGTGACAAGTTCGTCCGTGGCAGAAATCGGCGTCGTCGACACAATCGGATCGCCCCCGCGCTGACCGAGAATAATCGTTCCTGCGAGTACGACCACGACGACAGCTGCCAATCGTCCAGCCGCCAGTGCTTCCCGATTCGCGAAATCACGACGCCCGTCGTCACGACCACGGCCATGACGATCTCGATCGCCGCGGCGACTCGATCGCACAGAAGGCCCGCGGAGCAGCGGGTCGCCGACTGACGGGGAAGCTGCCGGTCGTCGGTCCATGCAGAGACAGACGCCGTAAGTCACTGATTTGTTCCCTGCAGATGGGAAATTTCTCTCCTAGCCTGCCCGAGCATGGACCAGGTCACGAAGGACGTGCTCCTCGCACAGGACGGCGATGACGCCGCCTTTGCCCGCTTCGTGGCAACGACCGAAGTCGATGTGCGTCGATTCTGTTCATGGTTCACCCGACCGGGTCATGACATCGACGACTTGGTTCAAGAGACGTTCCTGAGAGCTTTCCGAGGTCTCCATTCGTTCAGCGGCAGGTCGACGGCTACCGCCTGGCTGTTGACGATTGCACGTCGGGCCTGCCTCGACCTCGCTGAGCGAAGGCGTCGGGATGAATCGATCGTGGCCGGACTCTCGTCACTCTCAGTACTTTCGTCCTCGATCGAATCTGTCTGTGATCTCGGCGCCGACATCGTCGGCACACTTCTTCTCGAAGAATTACCCGAGCCGTTTCGTGAGGCATTCATCCTCGTCAGAATTTTCGGATTCGGTTACGACGAGGTGGCGGAGATCTTGGCGTGCCCTCGTGGAACGGTCCAAAGTCGCGTCGCACGCGCCCGCGTGATGCTCGCTACGGCGGTAGAGGCTGCATCGAATCACGAGGCAGTTCGCTCGGACGCAAGCTGAGCCGATCTCGGCGTTCGGCAGCGTTCGACCGTCGAGCGTGTCCCGAACTGCCCGAACCTTCAGCCGCGGTAGGCGTTGGTGATCGGCAGGCGGCGATCCTTGCCGAAAGCCTTTTCCGAGATGCGCACCCCTGGTGGGCACTGCCGACGCTTGTATTCGTTCACGTCGACCAGCCGTGCAATTCGACGCACGACATCTTCTGGATAGCCGAGTTCGATGATCTCCGACGCCGTGCGATCCTGCTCGACGTACATCGCAAGAATTGGATCGAGCACGTCATACGGCGGCAGGCTCTGATCGTCTCGCTGATCGGGACGCAGTTCAGCCGATGGCGGCTTCGTCAGCACCGACTCCGGAATGATCTCGCGACCGGCACGAGCGTTCACATACCGACTCACTGCGTACACGTCGGTCTTGAGGACGTCCTTGATCACCGCATAGCCGCCCACCGAGTCGCCGTAGATCGTGAAATAGCCGACCGCCATCTCACTCTTGTTTCCCGTTGTCAGAACCATCCAGCCGAATTTGTTCGACAAGGCCATCAACGTCTGGCCTCTGCATCGGCTCTGCAGGTTCTCCTCGGTGAGATCCGGGTCGCGACCGGCGAAACTCTCCTCGAGCATGGCCAGGTACGCAGAGAAAGCCGGCTCGATCGAGATCGTTCGGCAGTCGATTCCGAGCGCCTTCGCCAATGCATACGCGTCGCTGATCGACCCTTCGGACGAATACCGAGACGGCATCGCCACTCCGTGGACATGATCGGCGCCGAGAGCGTCGACGGCGACTGCCGCGACGATGGACGAATCGATCCCTCCGGACAGTCCAATGACCACGTCGGTGAATCGGTTCTTGCGCACGTAATCACGCGTCCCGAGGACGAGTGCCCGATAGATCTCTGCTTCATCGGCGAGAGCGGGAACGACCTCGCCTGTTCTCGACCCGTCTGCCGACGACTCCCCCGAAGTCACGCTGACAATGGGAAGACTCGCCGGACTTCCATCGGCAATCTCGACATCGACCACCGCACATGCGGTTTCGAACTGTGGACTGCGCGAGACGAGTTCGCCGTGTCGGTTCACGATCATCGACGCTCCGTCGAAGACCAGTTCGTCCTGGCCGCCCACCTGATTGACGTAGACGATCGGAACCCCGTGGTCACGAGCTCTCTGCTGCACGAGCGCCTCGCGCTCGAGCAACTTGCCGCGGTGATAAGGCGATCCGTTGATGTTGACGATCAGCTGCGCGCCACCCCGGGCTTGTTCGCCGACTGGCCCATCCGATCTCCAGATGTCCTCGCAGATCGTCACACCGACGCGAACATTGCGCACGGTGAACAACTCGTGCTCGCCCGTACCCGGCTCGAATGTGCGCTCCTCGTCGAACACGTCGTAGTTGGGCAGGAAACGTTTGCGATACGTACCGCGCACGGCTCCATTGGCGCACACCGCCGCCACGTTGTACAGAACCGGCCGGCCGGTCGCCGGGTGTACTCCGCTGCCCATGTCCACGAATCCGAAG
>JBIIKC010000084.1:0-6046 GCA_044233375.1 Ilumatobacteraceae bacterium | reverse complement strand
TCGGCTGTGCAGTGAGGCTGGTGGGCCACCGCTCTGAGAACGGCGAGCCGTTGCGGGGTGACGTGGAGTCCGTGGCTCTTCAGGGCTTCTGAATAGTCGACCGGCACAGATCGGAGGATAGACAAATTTGGACTGAGTCCAAAGTTTGAGCAATGTGAAGTGTGTCTCGCATCCCTATGATCAGGCTTGCGCATGGATTTTCTGCCCGACCTCGCAGTTCACACGCCGCTGTGGCTCGCTCTCACAACAGTGGGAGTCAACGCCATCGTTGGTGGCCTTCGGGCATCCGTCGACGACCGTCATCACTGGGACATCGTGGGACTGTCCACCTTCGCCCTTCTCATGGGACTCGGTGGCGGATTCATTCGCGATCTCCTGATCGGAAATCTGCCGGCGGAAAGTCTTCGTCGCCCGTGGTTCCTCGCAGCCATTGCGGGTTGCGTCGTGATCGTCCTCGTTGTCGGGGAGAGAGTCGCCCGTGTTCAACCCTTGGTCACTTTCTTGAATTCGGTTGCGCTCGGGTTGTTTGCGATCACGGGGACCGCGTATGCGCTCCGCTCGGGTCTGCCGATCGTGTCGGCGCTCTTCATCGGAACCGTGTCAGCGGTCGGCGGAGGAGTACTCGTGTCGATCATGAAGGACGAGGTTCCCGGCATCCTGATTGCCAGTGCCCCACAGGCCCTGCTCGCCCTACTGGTATCGGGGGTCTACGCAGCGACTGCTGTGTGGAGTTCGCGGGCCGCAGCGGTGGCGGGTCTCGCAACGGCGATCGTCGCCTTCTATGCGAGTGACCATCTCGGAGTGCAGACGCGGCGTGCCGTCGGTGTCAGGGCACTTCTCTTGACCCGAGAAGACAAGGGTCGTTAGGCGAACACGCGACGCAGGCCCTTGGCTGCCCGGTCACCAATCTTGTTGAAGACGAGACTGAGCCCGAGGTTCATCGGGGCGAGGAGACCATTGAAGGTGAGTTTTGCGTCATAGGTGATGTTGCATCCTGACGAGGTCGGAGTGATGTCGATCGAATCCACCGACGTGAACAGCGAGTTCTTTCCCACGAGAAGAACTCGAGAATCGGCGACGAACTCTTTCGTCTCGTAGCGAAGCGTTACTGGTCGTCCGGCAATCGAGCCAACGGAGACGTCGAAGACGGCGTCAGCTCCCGGACCCGACCCGACAACTTGGACGACTTTCGAGATTCCAGGATCCCACGCAGGGAAGGTCGTCATGTCGGCCATGAGGACGAATGCATCTCGGGCCGACTTCGAACTTGGAACTGTCACGACATAACGGGGCATGATTCCTCCTAGAACAGAACCTACCTGTCAGGCGGAACGTGCGTGCGACTGGCGTCAGATCACGGAGTGGTGTCGGTCGATGTCGAGTCCTCGGAGTCATCGAAACCGCACACATCCGATCCGTACCGGTCGAGAACCTCGATCGCAGCATTGACCTCAGGGGAGGAGATCTCTTGGGCAACTTCCATCATGGCGGTCTCGTCGGTCTGATCGACCGACCCGAGTCGTTCGAAGATCGGGGCGATCAGACCGAGTGCATCACGCACTTCGCCGTTGGGAGCCTTCTTTGCCAACTCGCCGAGAACCTCAGCCGCCGCTACGAAATCGGCCTCGATATCGAAATTCTCCAGTCGTTGGACCTCCTTGCAGAATGCCTCGTCGCTCGACGATGATCCGGAGTCACCGCCGCACCCTGAGAGAAGAGCAGTGGTGATGAGGATTGGTGTGAGGAGGGTCTTGCCTGAGCGGAACATGTGAGCACGGTACTGCTGAATATCAGTGAATTGCTGGATGCCGGATCATGGAACCCTCGTTCGGATTCCCCTTCGCGACATCTCCTCTACCGAATCCGCACCAGGAGTGGTCTGATCTTTGTCCCAATTTGTCACCTGCGACCAGCCATTCGACGCGTACCGCCACGATTGTTGAAAGCAACGCCGGCACATGGTTTAAAGTCACTGTCGATGGCAGGAATGCGAAACACGCGTGAGCGTCTCCTCGAGGCTGCGATAACAATCATCGAAGCCGAAGGCGAAGATGGAGTCCGTGTTGACCGAGTCGCTGAGATTGCTGGATTCACCAAACCGGTTGTGTACCACCACTTCGCTGACCGCGAAGACCTCGTCATTGCGGCCCTCTCTGAGCGCTATTACCGAGCGATCAGCTTTGCCGTCGACGAAATCAAGTTCGCAGCGGCGAGGTGCCGAACGGCGGCCCAATTCGTCGAGGTGTTGCAGAAGGCGATCGAATCTTTCAGCACCCCGGAGGGGATTCATCGCCGACAGCTGCGTATCGAAGCATTGGGGGCAGCAGTTTCTCGACCCGTGCTTCAAGCAAGCCTCATCGAGGCGAATCGACGACAGGCCGAAGCTTTCGGGGAAGTTCTTCAGATTGCCCAGGAGGAGGGTTGGCTGCGGATCGGCGTCAACACGGTGGATCTTGCCGCGTGGTGGACGGCGCTGGTGCTGAGCCGTCACTTGATCGAGATCGATTCGACAAACTTCGACCCTGGCGTCTGGACTCAGATCACGAACTGGACCGTCGGGGTCATGATCGGCGAGCCTGACGGTTCGAAGTGAATTCTTTGGCGCTCGCCTCGTTCGTCGGAGCCATGGTCCTGGCTGCCATCGACTGGTGGGCGGTGATTCGCGGCAAGAAGATCGTCGAGTACATCTGCAAACCTGGAGCAGCGGCGCTTTTCGTTCTCGCAGCAGCCTTGATCGAAGCGAAGAATGCCGAGGCGCGAGGTTGGATGGTTGCCGCTCTCGTGTTCTGCATTGCGGGTGACGTGTTCTTGATGCTGCCGCGCGATGCGTTCGTACCGGGCTTGGCCTCGTTTGCCGTCGCCCAGGTTCTCTTTGCAGTGAGTTTCGCCGTGGGACAGGTTTCTGCACTACGCCTCGTGATCGCGCTGCTACTCGTCGCTGCAACATCGTCGGTTCTGGCCCGCCGTTTCATCAGTGCGCTGAAGCGACGCGATCTGAGGAACTTGATTCCGCCGATCGTCGTCTACATGTCGGTCATTTCGGCAATGGTCGTGTGTGCGGCGGCGAGCGGGAATGTTCTCGGAATCATCGGGGCAATCTTGTTCATGGCATCGGACTCGCTGATCGCCGAGGAGCGATTCGTTCAGCGACGCCGGTGGCAGCCGCTCACGATCATCGTCGCCTATCACTTGGCGCTAGCAGGTTTCGTCCTCGGTCTCGTGTGAGGAGGCGACTCGGTCCACCAGAGGGTGGATGGCGGGTCCCGAACAGCAAGGCGAGGTGGCTGTCGAAGCGTGTGCTGAGGAGCAACAACGAGTATCCGGATCTGCCGAACGTACGAGACGATCTGTGGGATGAACCCATCAATTTCAATACTGGTGACTCGGCTTCGGAGGCAGTACTCCGAGCGACAATTGATGAGGTCGGCCTTCGAGGATACGACGCTGCGACGATGATCAAAATCGCTGAGACATCGGGCTATACACAGGGCGCGATCTTTTCCCGGTACACCTCGAAGCGCGAGTTGTTTCTCGATGCAACGCAGCGCATGGTGGATGCAGGTTCAGTGAGGAACGAACAGTTTCACCTCGACCTGATCGAGAAATTCGGACAAGGACTCGCTGAAGCGATCATGCTCCGCGGATTCATGAAGCCGACTCGTAGGGGACTCCAGATCGTCAATCTCGAGCAATATCGATTGGCTTGGCACGACCAGGACATGAAGAGGACAATTCAAGATGCAATCGACCTCAACGTCGAGCAGGTCAAGAGGCAGCCGTCGGTGGTGACGAAGGATGCCGCGGCATGGGTGCATTGTGAGTACTCGCTCGGTTTGGGAGCAGTTCTTCTCGCCACCTTGTGTCCCGAGGCATCGTTCTTGCCGTATCAAGCGGTGACGATTCCTCTTCTCGAGGGGAAGTAACCCGCACCGATTTCTGCCTCATTTCGCTTGCCTCAGAACGTTCGGGACTTCCGAGAGCGGGCGTCCCCTACTGGATTTGTTCGGCGACTTCCGAAGATCGTCGCCGGCGGGCTCTCACAATCGCCCGGGGACAACTGGGATTGGCGCAAAAGATCTGGTTCAGACGGCATTTGAGCGCGTAACCTCGGTATTCCCTATGGCACATCTCCCTACCGCTGCGTTCTCCATCGCTCTCGACTGCCAGCTGGACAATGTTCCCGGTTCGCTCGGACGCCTCTGCACTGCAATTGGTGAAGCAGGCGGAAATATCGGGGCCTTGGACGGGTTCGACGTACGTGGGCCAGTTCTGCGGCGCAGCCTCGTCGTTCACTGTCGAGATGAGGATCATCAGCACAAGGTGGTCGAGGCGGTCAACAAACTGAGTGGTGTGTTGCTCCTCGATTGGTGGGATCGCACGTTTCGGATGCACGAATCGGGCAAAGTGCATGTTCTGTCGACGGCTCCTGTCAACGACCGTGATGATCTGTCGATGGCCTACACACCTGGTGTTGCGCGAGTCTGCACAGCGATCGAGAACGATCCGAATCTCTCGCACAAGTACACGATCCGCAAGAACACGGTTGCCATCGTCAGCAACGGCACGGCAGTTCTCGGCCTCGGCGACATCGGGCCCGAGGGCGCAATGCCGGTGATGGAGGGCAAGGCGCTGCTGTTCAAGGAATTCGGAGGCGTCGACGGATTTCCGGTGTGTATCAATGCGAGTACCGCTGACGAAGTGGTCGACTTCGTGCAGCGCATAGCGCCGACGTTCGGTGGCATCAATCTCGAAGACATCAAAGCCCCTGAGTGTTTCGAAATCGAAGAGCGTCTTCGTGCCAGCCTTGACATCCCCATTTTCCACGATGACCAGCACGGCACGGCTGTAGTCACGCTTGCGGCACTGTGGAATTCACTCAAGATCACCGGCAAGAAGATGGAAGATCTGACCGTGGTCATTGCTGGTGTCGGCGCAGCTGGTGTGGCGATCGGGAAGATCCTGTTGAACGCCGGTGTTGGTGACGTCATCGGATGCGACAGAGTTGGTGCCATCTATACCGGTCGAAGCGACATGAATTCGGCCAAGCAATGGTTCGCCGAGAACACGAACCGGGAGCGTCGTATGGGAACCATCAGTGACGTGATGAAGGGTTCCGATGTCTTCGTCGGAGTGAGCGGACCTGATCTCATCACAGCAGCAGATGTCCGCTCGATGTCGAAGGACCCAATCGTCTTTGCCATGGCCAATCCGAATCCGGAGATTCGTCCGGAGGAGGCAGATGGTCTCGCTGCTGTGATGGCCACTGGTCGAAGTGACTATCCGAACCAGATCAACAACGTGCTTGCCTTCCCCGGCATTTTCCGGGGTGCGCTCGACGCCCATGCGACCGACATCACCGAGGGAATGAAGTTGGCCGCTGCCATTGCGATTGCCGAGTCGGTCACCGATGCCGAACTCAAGCCCGAGTTCGTGGTGCCGTCGGTGTTCGATCGTTCCGTGGTTCAGCGCGTTGCGCCGGCTGTTGCTGCAGCAGCTGTCAAGGATGGAGTCATCCGCAAGTACTGACTCGAAGCAATCCGCCGCAGCGAATGTCCCGTTGACCCTTGACACGAGGCCGATAGGGGCATAGACACCATGATGTGAGTGCGACAACTATTTCTTCGTCCATCCCAGGTGACCCGACGGGAAGCATCTACCTCGCGGGAAACTTCGCCCCTGTCGAACAGGAAGTGACGGCTTTCGATCTCGAAGTGATCGGTGAACTGCCGAGTGACTTGAACGGGCGTTATCTCCGCAATGGACCGAACCCGATGCAGAGCGTCGATCCGTCCACTCACCATTGGTTCTTGGGCGACGGCATGGTTCACGGTATCCGCCTTCGAGAAGGCAGAGCCGAGTGGTACCGCAACCGGTACGTCGGGTCGACGGCGGTCAATGAGGCCCGAGGAATCCCGGACGCGCCGGGTCGTAACTGGAATTCGTCACGTTCCGGACCCAACACCAACGTCGGAAGTTTTGCGGGTACCACGTGGGCGATGGTTGAAGCAGGCGGATGTCCGGTCGAACTGACCTACGAACTCGAGAC
>JBIIKC010000083.1:0-6056 GCA_044233375.1 Ilumatobacteraceae bacterium | reverse complement strand
CGGGACGTCGAACTGCACGGGAGAACGTCATTGATCTCGTGGATGAGGATTCGTTCGTCGAATATGGCCCACTTGTGATCGCAGCTCAACGACGACGTCGTTCCGTCGAGGATCTGATCCAGTCGACTCCGGCAGATGGCCTCATCGGAGGAATCGGCCGTGTGAACGGGGCGCTGTTCGACGTCGATGTCGCTCGTACGGTGGTGATGTCGTACGACTATGCCGTTCTCGCAGGCACACAGGGAACGCAGAATCACCGCAAGAAAGATCGCTTGTTCGACGTAGCAGAGAGACTGCAATTGCCGGTCGTCTTCTTCGCCGAAGGTGGGGGAGGCCGTCCGGGAGACACGGACGGCCTCGGAGTCTCGGGTCTCGATTGCTGGGCATTCCACGACTTCGCTCGACTCTCGGGTCTCGTTCCGCTCGTCGGCATCACCGGCGGGTATTGCTTTGCGGGTAACGCAGCCATCCTCGGTTGTTGTGATGTCGTGATCGCCTGCAAGGGGTCGAACATCGGAATGGGTGGTCCGGCGATGATCGAAGGCGGCGGTCTCGGAGTCTTTCATCCCCGAGAGATCGGACCCATCGAGGTGCAGGTTTCGAACGGTGTCGTCGATCTGATCGCAGAGGACGATTCTGAATCTGTTCGCTTGGCCAAGCAATATCTCAGTTACTTCCAAGGAAAGCTCGACGACTGGACGGTCCCGGACCAATCGGTCCTGCGAACTGCAATTCCAGAGAATCGTGTCAAGGCATACGACGTGCGTGTCGTGATCGATCATCTGTGCGACTCGGATTCCGTTCTCGAACTCCGACGACATTTCGGCGAAGGGATGGTGACGTCGTTTGCCCGTGTCGAAGGACGCCCAGTTGGCATCATCGCAAACGATCCCCGCCATTTGGCAGGGGCGATCGACAGTGACGGAGCAGACAAAGCTGCTCGATTCATGCAGCTGTGCGACGCATTCGACATTCCGATCGTCACTCTGGTCGACACACCGGGCATGATGGTCGGCCCAGAGGTGGAAGAGACTGCTCTCGTACGCCATTGCAGTCGACTGTTCGTCACGGGCGTCAACATCACCGTTCCCGTCGTGTCCGTCGTCTTGCGCAAGAGCTATGGGCTCGGTGCGCAGGCGATGATGGCAGGAAGCACCAAAGCTCCCTTGGCCACTGTGGCGTGGCCGACCGGCGAGTTCGGAGGAATGGGCCTCGAGGGAGCGGTGCGACTCGGGTACCGCAAGGAGCTCGAAGCCATCGAAGACCCTGTCGAACGAGAGGCAACCTTCACTGCGATGGTCGATCGCATGTACGAACATGGCAGAGCACTGTCCGTTGCGACGCATTTCGAGATCGATGACGTCATCGATCCAGCAGATACTCGTCGATGGATCATGGCTGTCCTCGAGTCATGGAAGCCAGAGCTACGCCACACGAAGAAGCGACCGAACATCGACTCGTGGTGACGATGCAAACATTGAACAGCGCAACCGAATACCCGACTGCATCCGCAATTCGAATGCCCAAGCATGTGGTCGTGGTCCTACTGGACAGTCTGAAACGCGACGTACTTTCCAGCTATCGCAGTGACGGTCCGTGGAAAGTCGATACCCCGAATCTGGATCGCCTGGCGGAGAAGTCGTCGATCTTCGAACGCCATCACACTGGTTCCTTGCCATGCATGCCCGCTCGCCACGATCTGCTCGTGGGGTCATGGGATTTTCTCTGGCGCCCTTGGGGATCGATCGAAATCTGGGAGGATGCAATTACCTTCGATCTGCGGACCGCAGGGGTGACGACCATGTTGGTTTCTGATCACCCACACTTGTTCGAGATCGGCGGGGAGAATTATCACGTCGATTTCAGCGCGTGGGAATATCTGCGCGGTCATGAAAGTGATCCGTGGAGAACTCGGCCGGATCCGAGTTGGGTCGGGTCACCAGCCCTCCCGGTCGAACCACATCCTCGAGGACACTTTGCGTACGAGGATTCGAGAACGTGGTTTCGATCCGAGGAGGATTTTCCTGGAGCCAGGACGATGCGAGCAGCCGCAGAGTGGTTCTCGCAACACGCGCCATCGCACGATCGAACGTTGCTCATTGTCGACGAGTTCGATCCTCACGAGCCTTTCGATACTCCAGAGCCCTGGGCGTCGAGATATCGCTCTGGAAGCGAAGACCCATGGATGATCTGGCCACCGTATGCAGTCGATGCTCGTGCGCGTGGTCTCATCGATGAGTCTCAAGCGAGATCCTTGCGCGCTGCGTACAGCGCAAAGGTCTCGATGATCGATCGTTGGTTCGGTGAACTACTCGATGCCGTGGACAATTCCTCGATCGCAGCCGAGACGGTCGTCATCGTCTGTACGGACCACGGCCTTTACCTCGGGGAACGTGATGTCTGGGGAAAGCCGGGATATCCGATCCATGACCCACTGGGACACATCCCACTGATGATCCGCTGGCCGGGTGTCGCTACTCGACGAATCGACGCACTGACGACGACTGTCGACATTCACGCCACGCTCTGTGACATATTCGGAATTTCCGTTGGCCATCGAGTTCATGGGCACTCACTCGTTCCAGCGATCACCGCTGGACAAACGGTGGTTCGAGATTGGGCTCTCACGGGTTATTGGGGTCGCGAGGTGCAGTTGATCACCCAGGATCACACCTACACGCGTGGTTCGGTCGGAAGCGGCTTCCCACTTTCCATGTGGTCGAACAGGTGGAGCACGATGCCAGTCAACGGTCGACCTGATCTACGATTGCCGCGCCCGGACCAACGTGCCACACTGGAATCCATGCCGGGAACCGGTGTTCCTGTCATTCGACAGCCCTTTGTCGAAGGCGACCTACTTCCGTTCTGGGCGTATGGAGGGTTGGTCGATCGTCATGTGCTCTATGAACGACGACATGATCCTGATCAAGCGCGCAATCTTGCAGCCGCGCCAGGTGAGCCGATCTCCGACCTCGAACATCAGATGATCGAAATCTTGAAAAACGCTCTGGGGTCGATCGATACCCCCGACGACGTTCTTGTGCGCCTCGGAATTGTCTAGAGGCAGATGTCGTACGGACGCACTGGTACTCGGGGAAGGTCCCTTCCAACTGCATTGCGAATGGCATTCGCGATCGCGGGGGTCACCGAGATGCACGGCGGTTCTCCGACTCCCTTGGCGCCGAGAGGTGACTTCGGCTCCCATTCCTCGATCAGTCGAATGTCGACATCAGGAGCATCGAGGAAAGTGGGCAACAGATAGTCGGTGAAACTCGGATTTCTCACTTTGCCGTCGGAAATGACGATTTCTTCCATGACCGCCAGACCAAGACCTTGGGCGATACCGCCTTCGATCTGCCCTTGTACCGAGAGAGGATTGAGAGCTCGGCCGATGTCCTGTGCGGTTGCGATCTGCACGACCTTGACAAGACCGAGATCAGGGTCGACGTCCACAACGGCTCGGTGCGCCACAAAGGCGAATGCCACATGGCAGTTTCCCTGGCCGTTCTCGTCGAGGTCCTCGGTCGCTGGATGGTGGTACTCCTCGGTGCGATCGAATTCGACTCCCTGCGCGATCTCGGCGACCGAGTAACGAAGCCCCGTCGACGAGTCGATGATGTCGGTTCCTTCGACGGTCAGAGAGTTTCGATCGATGGATCGAGACGACGCTGCATGATCGAGGAGGTCTGACAGAACAGATCGACATGCTGCGTCCACAGCCCCGCCGCTCATCCAAGTCTGACGACTTGCAGAAGTCGACCCCGCTGATCCGACTTGGGTGTCGATGGTGTCGAGGAGCACTTCGTCGACGCCGAGAATTGTGCGGGCGATCTGTTGGGCGAGCATCGTGAAACCCTGCCCGACTTCAGACGTGGCGAACTTGAGCGTGACGACCCCGTTCTCCATGCGACAACGAGCGGTCGAGTAGTCGTCGAATCCTTCGGAGTACATCAGGTTCTTGATACTCACGCCCCAACCGATACCGCGCCGGATGTTCGATGGCAGAGCTGTCAGTCCGGTTCCACCCGGAACAGAAAGCTCGTCCGCATTCGGATCGAGGGGAGGCGGAAGGGGAATGTCGGCAGTTTCCTGGATGCATTGCGCAACCGGGGCGACGCTGTCCATGATCTGACCGGTGATCAACTTGTCGCCGGTCTCCATGGCATTGACGAGGCGAACGTCCACAGGAGACATGCCGAGAACTGAAGCCAATTTCTCCATTTGCCTGAACGACGCCGAAACCGCGCATTGCTCCACAGGGCGGATTGTTCGTGCGCACCGCCCACCCATCGACGATTGCATTGTCGCACTTGTACGGACCCTGAGTGTGAGTGATTCCGTTGATCAGCACGGCGGGTGACGTGCTGCAATATGCACCACCATCGAACACCATGCGGCTCTCGATCTTGACGATCTTCCCGGATCGGTCCGAGTGATGACGCATCCAGATCTGGGCGGGATGACGATGGACGTGGCCGTAGAAACTCTCCTCGCGTCCATAGGCAATCCTGACGGGACGACCGGTGCGAAGAGCGAGGAGGCACGTGTGCACCTGGAGGCTGATGTCCTCCCGAGCTCCGAACGCCCCACCCACGCCACCGAGGACAAGGCGAACTTTTTCTTCTGGAAGTGCGAGGCATTCCGCAATCTGCTTGCGGTCCTCATGGAGCCATTGGGTGGCGATGTACAACTCGACTCCGGCGTTGCCTGGGTCTGGAATTGCGAGGGCTGCTTCGAGGCCGAGGAATGCTTGATCCTGCATGCCGACCTCGTACGTGCCTTCGACCTGAACTTCACCGACGATGTCTGCGTCTCCACAGACGATCCGTTGGTGACGGAAGATGTTTCCATCGGGGTGGATCTGAGGAGCTGATCCTGAAATGCATGCCTCGGGATCCGTCACGGGTTCGAGAACCTCGTATTCGACCTTGATGGCGGCAAGTGCCCGCTTGCAGGTTTCAGGATGATCGGCTGCGACGGCTGCGACTGGTTCACCTGCGTATCGAACGAATCCCCCAACAGGGGCGAAGACAGGCTGGTCCTGCAAGATCAGGCCGTAGGTGGGCTTGCCGGGAACGTCTTCTGCGGTGATGACTGTTTCGACCCCGGGAATCGCCCACGCAGCAGTGACGTCGATCGACACGATGCGTGCATACGGGTGCGGACTGCGCAACGTGGCACCCCAGAGCATGTTGTCGGCCCACATGTCACTCGAAAAGGCGAATCCACCTTGGACTTTCGCCACACCATCGGGGCGCGATGCGTTCGTGCCCAGCGTTCCCGGTCGAGTTGTCTGATCTGAGAGGACGGAACTCATGTCAGGACTCCTGGTTGCGCTGGTCTGCGACGGTGCGAACTGCTTCGAGAATTCGCCCGTATCCGGTACAGCGACAGATGTTGCCCGACAATGCTTCTTTGATCTCGAGATCCGAAGGTGAGGGGTTCTCGTCGAGCAGGTGGTGCACTGCGACGATGAATCCAGGTGTGCAGAATCCGCATTGCACTCCGCCAGCGGCGAGGAAAGCTTGTTGTACATCGGTGAGGGATCCATCCGGGCCGAGACCCTCGACGGTCAAGATTTCGCTGTCGGTCGCGCTGGCTGCCAGAACGAGACACGAACACACCGCCGACCCATCCATGATCACGGTGCAACTTCCGCACTCTCCTTGCTCACAAGCCCCCTTTGCTCCCGGGAGACCCAGACGTTCACGGAGTACGTAGAGAAGACTTTCACCGACCCATGCATCCTGAACGGGCAGATCACGCCCGTTGACGCGCAGCGAATAGTGCTCGTTCAAAGGAGTGGGAGTGGTTGGAATGTTGTTCGTCTTCATGCGAAGGACCTCTTCAGGAGTCGGGTGGCGAGAACTCCGACAGCATGCCGTCGGTATTCGGCAGTCGAGCGGTGGTCGTCGATTGGCTTGGCTTCATGGGCAACACGCCGACCGAAATCGCTGGCGATGTCATCACTCAACGATCCTCCTCGTCGCAGCCCGGCCGTCGTTGCGAGCCATCGTTCGGCTTCGAAGCATCGAATCACTGTGGGGCCGACCGCG
>JBIIKC010000082.1:0-6059 GCA_044233375.1 Ilumatobacteraceae bacterium | reverse complement strand
CCAAAGGCGAAAAATCTTTCGATGTATGCGTACTCGGAGACTCGCAGTACCCGAGGACGTTGGCGCACGACCCCGAAGCCCCGGGTGTTCTCTTCTTTCAGGGTGATCTCGCCTGTCTCGATCGTCCACGCGTCGGAATCATCGGAACTCGTCATGCAACGGCACACGGTCGTTCATGTGCGCGCCACTTCGGTGATGTGTTGTCAGGACACGGTGTGGCGGTCGTCTCGGGTCTCGCACGTGGAATCGACGTGAGCGCTCATCGCGGAGTTCTGCAGCGCCTCGACACATCTCGAGTCCCACTCGAAGAAGTTGGTCGACCGGTTGGCGTCGTGGCGTCGGGTCTCGATGTCATCTACCCTCCTGAACACGGTGAGGTGTGGACTGAAGTTGCCCGAAGGGGAGTGTTGCTCTCGGAATCTCCACCAGGCACCGAGCCACAAGCTTTCCGATTCCCTCTTCGCAATCGCATCATTGCTGCTCTGTGCGATGTGCTCGTCGTCGTCGAGTCGAAGGCAGCGGGCGGATCGATGATCACTGTACGTGCGGCACTCGAACGGCAGGTGACGGTGATGGCTGTTCCAGGATCGACGTCGACACGCGCCGCGGAGGGCACGAACCTTCTCATTCGAGACGGAGCGTCGATTGCTGTCGAACCCGAAGACGTGCTTGCAGTTCTCGGCATCGAGTCGCATCGCCGTATCGCAAGATTCGACCCTCGACCTCGCCCGGCGCCGGGAGATGCGGAGCTCCTCGCGCTGATAGGAGACGATCCGATGACTCTCGACCACATCGTGTCTCGCGCGCGCCGTGATCTCGGAGAAGTGGCACTCGCGCTCGGCAGACTCGAAGCGCTCGGTTGGCTGATGTGCACGGCTGGGTGGTTCGAAAAGGTGGTCGATCCGGAGTGACGACCACTCAGCCATGAGTTCGTCCTGACGAGCCGAGATTCGGTCGGTACTGTGCTCCCGTGTCGTCCAACTCCAAGCCTCACTCGAGCGGTGCTGATGTCGACGCTGCGACTTTGGAGGCATGGGAAGTCGCGGGTTTCTTGGCTGCACTGACTGCTGCTTCTACGAATACGCGCGAGGCATACAGACGGGACGTCGAGGATTTTGCTCGGTGGTGTGCTCGAGGTGATCACGTCGACTCGACGGGTGTCGATTCTGTTGAATACGGTCCGGATCGTGTCGACCGACTCGTACTTCGCAAGTACTTGACTCACCTCACTGTCGAGGGGTACGCCAAGCGAACGATTGCCCGTAAGGCGTCCGCGCTCCGTCGGTATTTTCGGTGGTCGAGCCGGACCGGCCGGATCGTGGCAGATCCGGCAGTGTCGCTGAAAGCTCCATCCGGCGAAGGGAGACTGCCACGCGTACTCGACGGCACCGAACTTCAGGACATTCTCGAACCGCGCGATATCGAGACCCGGCATCCACTCTGGAGAATCAAACGTGACGATGCCGTGCTCGAAATTCTCTACGGCAGTGGATTGCGTGTCAGTGAACTGTGCTCTCTCGATCTGTCGAACATCGACACGAAAAGGGGAATCGTCACCGTGTGGGGAAAGGGATCCAAGGAGCGTCGAGTTCCCCTCACACGCGCAGCGCTCGAGGCGATTGCTGAATGGTCCTCGATTCGTCACGAAGTCGTCAACGAGGAATCAGCCGCGGCGCTCTTCGTCAATGCGCGCGGACGAAGGCTGGGAACTCGCGACGTTCGTCGACTTCTCGACGAGCGTGCGCCGAACCCAACGCACCCACACGCACTGCGCCATACGTTTGCTACACACTTACTCGACGGAGGGGCCGATTTGCGGTCGGTTCAGGAACTTCTCGGTCACAGCGACGTCGTCACGACGCAGCGATATACACATGTGAGCAAGGAGCGTCTACGGTCTGTGTACGCCAGCACCCATCCCCGAGCGTGATGATCGGGGGCAAGTCCGGACCGAACGATGACAGAGCCCGACGACAAGCCTTCCCGCACCACCCCGGCAATCGAGCGCGCCTGGACGCGCTGGGTCGAGGAAAAGGATCAAAAGGCCAAAGATCAGTTGATCGTGCACTACTCGCCTCTCGTGAAGTTCGTTGCCGGTCGTGTGGCTGCTGGACTACCTGCTGGAGCCGACACCAGCGAATTGAACGGCACTGGCGTGTTCGGATTGATGGACGCAGTGGATCGATTCGACCCGTCTCTCGGATTCAAGTTCGAGACGTTCGCGGTGCCGCGAATCAAGGGAGCGATTCTCGACGGTCTGCGGGCACTCGACTGGGTCCCGCGTTCGGTGCGTTCTCGTTCCCGTCAGATCGAGACGGCGATGGCCAAGTTGAGCCATGAATTGAAACGCAGTCCGAGCGATGACGAGTTGTGCGCGGAGCTCGGCATTCAATCCGAGGAACTGCAGAGATGGTTGTCGACGATCGCAGTTGCGAATGTCGGACCTCTCGATCACGTGGTAGCCGGCTCCGACGGTGAGACCCGCCAGCTTCCGGCATCGACCGACGACGGTCCTGACGCGCAGGTCGAAGATCGTGAAATGCGCGCCACCATGCGTGCGGAAATTCGCCGACTTCCGGACAGGGAGCGAACTGTCGTCGCTCTGTACTACGACGAAGGAATGACCCTGGCCGAAATCGGTGCGGTTCTCGGCGTGACCGAAAGTCGCGTGTCGCAGATCCACTCGAAGGCGATCTTGATGCTGCGTTCGCAGATGTCCGCAGCAGGAATCTGATTCTGCATCACGCGCGCAACTGCGTGTGTCGTCATCATTCGCTGACTCTCGCCGAAAGGTTTTGGTCGAGGCTCACACGCCGACATGGTCATCGTTGTTTCGATGTGGATGAGTGTCCTGTTCACCGTGACTCCCCCTGGTGCACCGGGATGTCTCGTTGCTCCGGTCACGACAGGAATCACGGCCCGCTTCGTACTGCCGTCATGCCCCTATTGCGCGGGGCATCGAACGCTCGACTTCTCGGCGACGATCGGAACCGACGTCGTAGCCCCAATCGATGGCACAGTCACCTTCGCCGGAGTGGTAGCTGGATCGACCTACATCACCATTTCGGCGCCGGAGAGATCGCGAAATGGTCGTGCTGAATCTGTCATTCCACGGTCTGGCATTTCACGGTCTGGCATTACACGGGGTTCGACGTACCTCGTCACGATCGGCGGCGTGACCGCGAATTCTGACGTGATGTCAGGTTCACTCGTCGTAGCAGGTCGAAGAATCGGCACGGTTTCGACCGAACCTATTCGGCTCAGTCTGCGAAGAACCGTTCCCGGGGGAGAGGCAACATATCTCGACCCGGAGGATTCTCTTGTTCGCTGGCGAACTCCGGCGCGTTTGGTTCCTCCTCCTGGAACGGTGGTGGGCAGAGTCGTGACCAGGACTTGGGCGTGCCGAAAGCCCCTGTGAGGGGCGATTGTCCGGGCCGTGCCCGCTGGCGCTAGTCTGACGAGCGGTCTGGAACAGACCGATTCATCACAGCGCATCTCCCGTCCTGCGGTCGTGCCTCGAGGCATGCGTGGATATGCGTCCGTAACCGCAGATCAGGAGGAAATCCCATGGCATTAGTCACGATGCGCCAGTTGCTGGAAGCCCGAGTTCATTTCGGCCACCAGACCCGTCGTTGGAACCCCAAGATGCGTCGCTTCATCTTCGGTGAGCGCAACGACATCTACATCATCGATCTCCAGCAGACCCTCGAGCGGATCGAGACTGCGTATGCATACGTTCGCGATCTGTCGGCAAAGGGCGGATCGATTCTGTTCATCGGAACCAAGCAGCAGGCTCAGGATCCCATTGCCAGTTTCGCTGAGAAGTGCGGAATGCCCTACATCAACGAGCGCTGGCTCGGTGGCATGCTCACCAACTTCGAGACGATCCACAAGCGCGTTCAGAAGATGCTCGAGCTCGAGCAGATGCGGACATCGGGCGAGTTCGATCTCATGCCGAAGAAGGAAGCTCTTCTGAAGTCCCGCGAACTCGACAAACTGCAGAAGAATCTGTCCGGTATCCGCCACATGACGAAGCGCCCCGACGCGGTCTTCGTGATCGACACCAAGAAGGAGCACATCGGCGTCACCGAGGCGAACAAGCTCGGGATTCCGGTCGTCGCCGTCGTCGACACCAACGTGGATCCAGACCTCATCCAGTACCCGATCCCGGGGAACGATGATGCGATTCGCGCCAATGAACTGATGTCGAAGGTCATCGCCGAAGCCGTGATCGAAGGACGTTTCATCGCTTCCAAGCGCAATCCTGGCTCGGCCCCGGCGCCCGAGCGCACTGAGGCCGAGAAGGCCGAGTTCGCTGCAAGTCAGGCAACGGCGCGCGCTCAGGCCGCAGCGGCACAGGCAGAGCGTGAAGCTCGCCTCGCTGCCGCCAAGTCCGCACAGGCCGATGCGGACGAAGCATCGACCGAATCCCCCGAATCCAACCCAGGAGCGTGACGATGTCGTTCACTGCCAAAGATGTCCAAACTCTGCGCCAGTCGACCGGTGCAGGAATGATGGACTGCAAGAAGGCTCTCGAGGCGAACAACGGCGACATGGAAGAGGCCAAGCAGTGGCTGCGGGAAAAGGGTCTTGCCGCTTCTGCAAAGCGCGATGACCGTGAGAACACACAGGGAGTCGTCGCTCTTCTCATCAAGGGAAATGTCGGCGCGATCGTGAAACTGAAGTGTGAAACCGACTTCGTGGCCGCAAGCGATCAGTTCAAGGGCGAAGCCGAAGCGCTTGCCGCTCTCGTCGTCGACAAGGGTGAGGCGGCTGTCGCAGAGCGAACTGCCATCCTCGAGGACCTGAAGATCACGCTCAAGGAAAAGATCGAACTCGGAGACGTCGTACGGATCGAAGCACCTGCCGGCAACTTGCTCGACAGCTACCAACACATCCAGGGTGGTCGCGGCGTCAACGCCGTTCTCGTGGAAATGTCGGGCGGTTCGATGGACCTTGCCCATGACGTCGCTGTTCACATCGCCTTCGCTCGACCGAAGTATCTCAAGGCTTCGGACGTCCCCGCCGATGTAGTGGACAAGGAGCGCGCCACGCTCGAGGCTCTGAGTCGCAACGAAGGCAAGCCAGAAGCGGCCCTGCCCAAGATCGTCGAAGGTCGAATCCAGGGTTTCTTCAAGGACATCTGCCTTCTCGAGCAGCCGTATGCGAAGGACGACAAGATGTCGGTCTCGCAGGTCATCGGCAGCGCCTCCATCGTGCGTTTCGCACAGGTCGAAATCGGCTGATCACCCATGGCCGGATCTGACGAAGCTCCAGCCCGTCAGCCCGACCGTCCGCATTGGAAGAGGGTGATCCTCAAGCTCTCGGGTGAGGCTCTCGCCGAACCGAGTGGTTTCGGACTCGATACCAATGTCCTGCGTCAGGTCGCACTCGAGATCAAGGACGTGCGCGACAACTTGCACATCGACATCGCCGTCGTCGTCGGTGGCGGGAACTTCTGGCGCGGCCTCAAGGGCGCCGGTCAAGGGATGGATCAGGCTCAGGCCGACTTCATGGGCATGATCGCAACGGTGATGAACGGACTCGCCCTTCAGGACGCACTCGAGCGAGTTGGTCAGTACAGCCGAGTCATGACTGCGGTCGAGATGCCCAAAGTTGCCGAGCCGTACATCCGTCGGCGCGCCGAGCGACACATGGAGAAGGGGAGGGTGGTGATTTTCGCCGGAGGCACGGGGAACCCCTTCTTCACCACCGATACCGCAGCGGCCCTCCGAGCCGCCGAGATCGACGCCGAGGCGATTCTGAAGGGAACTCACTCGGGAATCGACGGTGTCTACACGGCCGACCCGAAATTGGACCCGACAGCCACGAGATATGACCGGGTCTCCCACAAAGAAGTCATCGAAAAAGAGCTCCGGGTCATGGATGCGACCGCCATTGCGTTCTGCCGAGACAACAAGATCCCGATTGTGGTCTTCGATGTCAGCACACCAGGAAATATTCGATCCGTTTTGGAAGGCCAACCCGTCGGTACGCTGGTCGGGTGATCGACGACATCCTTCTCGAGGCCATTGACAAGATGGACAAGGCCGTCGAGC
>JBIIKC010000081.1:0-6101 GCA_044233375.1 Ilumatobacteraceae bacterium | reverse complement strand
GACTTCGATTCCGGTGTTCTGCAACGAGCGGATGGCAGTGTCCCGACCAGAACCCGGGCCCTTCGCATGAACTTCGACGCGTCGCATTCCCTGCTCGAAAGCTGCTTTGGCTGCCTTTTCGGCGGCCATCTGAGCTGCGAACGGCGTGCTCTTGCGCGAGCCCTTGAAGCCCACGCCACCGCCGGATGCCCACGCAAGGACATTGCCTTCCGTGTCGGAGATACTGACGATCGTATTGTTGAACGAGCACTTGATGTGGCAGACACCGACACTGATGTTCTTACGCTCACGCTTGCGGGGACGACGTCCGCCTGGCTTCGGCTTGGCCATGATTACTTCCTCACTGCCTTCTTCTTGTTCGCGACGGTCTTCTTGGGTCCCTTACGGGTGCGGGCATTCGTGTGCGTGCGCTGACCACGCACCGGCAATCCCTTGCGGTGGCGCACTCCTTGGAGGCAGCCGATCTCGATCTTGCGCTTGATGTCGGTCTGAACTTCACGGCGCAAGTCACCTTCGACGGTGAGATTCTGGTCGACCCAGACACGCAACTTGTTCACTTCTTCTTCCGTGAGATCTCTCACGCGAGTGTTCGCATCGATGCCGAGGTCGGCGCACATCTTCTGCGCCGTCGGCTTACCGATGCCGTAGATGTAGGTCAGGGAGATCTCCAAGCGCTTTTCGCGCGGGATGTCCACTCCGGAAATTCGGGCCATGATCTTTCCTTGCTCTCCTCAGCCTTGACGCTGCTTGTGACGCGGGTTCTCACAGATGACCATGACGCGACCGTGTCGACGGATCACCTTGCACTTCTCGCAAATTTTCTTGACACTCGGTTTGACCTTCATGAGATCTCTGTTTCCTGATCTGTTCCGCGCTCACTGACGTGGCGCAGTAGCTGCTACTTGTATCGATACGTGATGCGACCTCGAGTGAGGTCGTAGGGAGTCAGTTCCACCTGAACCTTGTCGCCGGGAAGAATACGGATGTAATTCATTCGCATCTTTCCGGAGATGTGCGCCAGAACCTTGTGGCCGTTCTCCAGTTCCACCCTGAACATTGCATTCGGCAGGGACTCGAGAATTGTGCCTTCCAACAAGATGGCATCGTCTTTGGGCTTGGCCAGAACAGTCTCCTTCAGGCGGGCGAATAATGAACACTGCATCGGACCACATGGAAGACATGCGACAGGCACAGCACCGGCTCGAGAGCCGAACGGCAATGCTACCGGCGTCCGAGACACCCTCCAATGGGGGGATCGGGGAAACTTGACGAGCTCTCGGGACGGTCACTGACCCCTCCGAGCGGCATCGATAGCCGTCCGCATCGCAGCAAAAACCGCGTCTGGGGCGTCTGTTCCGTCGATCTCCACCAGTCGATTCTGGTGACTGTAGTAATCGAGCAACGGAGACGTCTGGGTCTCGTACAGGTCCAAACGTCGATTCACGCTCTCGGCGGTGTCGTCGTCTCGCTGAACGATGTCGCCGCCACAGGTGTCGCAGATCCACGGGCTCGGATCCCGGCCGGTCGAGACATAATTGCTCCCGCAATCCCGACAGACCCGTCGCGATGAGATCCGTTGGAGAACCAGCTCACGGGGCACGTGGAGGTCGATGACCGCCTGAACCGGTCGATCGGCCGCAATCCGGTCGAGTGCCTCCGCCTGGGCGACAGTGCGGGGAAATCCATCGAGGATGTAACCGCGAGCGCGGGCGTCGTCCTGTTCGAGCCTTTGACGCACGATTTCGATCATGATGTCGTCGCCCACGAGTCCGCCGGATTCGATGATCTGCTTCGCTGCCCGGCCGATGTCGGACCCTTCGCGCACCGCTGCTCGCAAGATGTCACCAGTGGAGATGTGGGGTACGACGTAGTGCCGTGAGACGCGCAGGCACTGGGTGCCTTTCCCCGCCCCCTGGCGGCCAATGATGATCAGCCGAACACCGGACACGAAAGGTCACTTCCGAGACGATGAGCCGAAAGGCTTCGACGTCACTTGAGGAATCCCTCGTAGTTGCGCAACATCAACTGGCTGTCGACCTGTCGCATCAACTCGAGGGCCACACCGACGGCGATGAGCACGGTGGTTCCGGCAAATGGGAAGGACTGGACGTCGCCGACCCACAGCACGATGTAGGGAAGGATGGCGATGAACGCAACGAACAACGCTCCCGGAAGGGTGATTCGGTTGACCACCTTTGCGAGGTAGCGCTCGGTCTGTGGTCCGGGTCGGATACCCGGAATGAAGCCGCCCTGACGGCGAATCTGGTCGGCCTGGCGAATCGGATCGAAGGCAATCGAGTTGTAGAAGTACGCAAATGCGATGATCAACAGCGCAAAGAGGACGATGTACAGCAAGCCCTGGGACGACACGAGATTGCGGTCGACCCACGTGGTGAGCGAGCGCCTCCAGCCGGTATCGCTGCCGATCACGTTCGTGAGAAGAACCGGCAGGAGCATCAGAGAACTGGCGAAGATGATCGGAATCACGCCTGCCTGATTGACTTTCAGGGGAATGTACGTGCTCTGACCGCCGTACATCCGGCGCCCGACGACACGTTTCGCAAACTGCACGGGTATGCGCCTCTGCCCCAGTTCGACCCTGACGACCGCAACGAGAATGCCGATCGATATCGCCACCAGAACTCCGAAGACGACCCACTTCTTGCTCTGCAGGATCGAGTAGTAGCTGAACGGCAGCGAGCTGACGATGGAAGCGAAGATCAGAATGCTCATTCCGTTTCCGATGCCCCGCTGGCTGATGATTTCGCCCATCCACATCAACAGCGCCGTCCCGGCAACGAGCGAAATGATGACCAGGAGTCCGCGAGGCCACATCCCGTTCGGCAGAAGAACGATGTCCGGAGCGGTGGCCGAGGCCGTGAAGAACGCCGATCCGCGCCCCTGGCCGAAGATGAAAGTCAGACCGGCTGCTTGAAGGAGCGCAATCGCGATCGCAACGTAACGCGTCCACTGAGTGATCTTGCGCTGTCCGACTGCCCCTTCTTGTTGCCACTGTTCGAGCTTCGGGATCACGACCGTGAGCACCTGCATGATGATGCTGGCGGTGATGTACGGCATGATGCCGAGAGCGAAGATCGCAAACGAGGAGAATGCTCCTCCCGAGAACAGATTGAGGAATCCGAGGGCGCCCTGCTCACGAGCCGATTCACGCAGCTGACGCACTGCCTGATCGTCGATACCGGGCACCCGAATGTGCGCGCCGATGCGGTACAGCAGCACCATCATGACCGTGAACAGGATTTTCCCCCTCAGGTCCGGGACCTTGAAGATGTTCTTCACGTTCGAGATCACGATGTCTCCTCTTCGATGTTCTGCGTTTGCCTGTTCCGAGCGATGGAGCTGGGATCAGCGGTTGGTGAACTGATTGCCCTTGGCTGCGGGACGGACCTTGTAAGGCAACGGCACAATGGTGACCGAACCGCCTGCGGCCTCGATTGCTGCACGAGCCGACTTCGACGCACCGTGCACCGAGACATCGACCTTGCGCTTGATTTCACCGCGGGCGAGGACCTTGACGAATGCTCCCTTGTGCAGAACGCCACGAGCCGCGAGCACCTCGGGCGTGATCGTGGATTCACCGAGTTCTTCGAGAGTGTCGAGATTGACTGCCTGGTACTCGACGCGGAAGGGGTTGTTGAATCCCTTCAGCTTCGGGACACGCTGCTTGAGAGGCATCTGTCCACCTTCGAAGCCGCGAGCAACCTTTCCTCGACCACGGGAATGCTGACCCTTGGTTCCTCGGCCTGCCGTCTTACCGCCCTTGCCGGCGATACCGCGACCGACACGGGCTTTCGGCCGGGACGACCCTGGCGCGGGTGCGAGTTCATCGACGCGCATGTCAACTCTCCTGTTTCTTCGCCGAAGCCGGTGTATCGGCCGACGAGGTGACTTCGATCAGATGGGGAACGCGGGCGATCATTCCGCGAATCTCCGGACGATCGGGAAGAACATTGGTCTTTCCGATTCGACCGAGTCCGAGAGCACGCAATGTTCCACGGCTCTTCGGCTTCGCATGAGCGCTCGACTTGATCTGTGTGACGGTGAGCGTCGCTCCCGTGTGAGCTGTCTTCGACGTTGCCATATCAGTGAGCCTCCCCTGACGCAGTGGCTCGCTTGGACTCGTTGTATGCCTTCAGCAAACCCTTGGGAACGAACGAGTCAGCCGGAATTCCTCGTCGAGCGGCGACCTCGTCGGGACGCTGCAGGGCCTGGAGACCGGCGATCGTCGCGCGGGCCACGTTGATGGCGTTGGACGAGCCGAGCGACTTCGCGAGCACATCGTGGATCCCCGCTTCTTCGAGGATGATTCGCGCTGCACCACCGGCGATGACTCCAGTACCGGGGGCTGCAGGCTTCAACATCACGCGACCTGCACCGAGAATGCCGATGACGGGGTGAGTGATGGTTCCACCGGCGAGCGGCACCGAGAACATGTTGCGCTTGGCGTCCTCGGTTCCCTTTTGGATTGCGAGCGGCACTTCCTTGGCCTTGCCGTACCCGAGGCCCACTCGACCGTTGCCGTCGCCGACCACCACGAGAGCGGTGAAGGAGAACCGACGTCCACCCTTGACGACCTTGGCAACACGGTTGATGTGGATGACGCGAGACTCGCGACCTCCGTCGGGAGCGCCACCGTGTCGGGATGCGTTGGGATTGTTGGGGTTGTTCGTCATCAGAACTCCAGACCTGCTTCACGTGCGGCTTCGGCAACCGCAGCAACTCGACCGTGGTAGAGATATCCACCGCGGTCGAAGACGACCTTGTCGATTCCAGCTGACTTGGCGCGCTCGGCAACGGTCTTTCCGAGTGCGGCTGCGGCTGCAACCGTGCTTCCGCCGTGCGACCTGAGCGCCGGCTCGTTGGACGAGACCGATACCAGGGTCACTCCCTTGTCGTCGTCGATCACCTGCAACATGAGGTGCTTGTTCGAGCGGTACAGCGACAAGCGCGGGCGCTCAGCTGTGCCGTGGATCTTCTTGCGCACGCGACGGTGCCGCTTGAGGCGGCCCTGGCGACGTTCGTTACTGACTTTGCTCATCGAATCTCCCTACCCGACATCACTTCTTGCCGGCCTTACCGGCCTTGCGCAGGATCTTTTCTCCGAGATACCTGACTCCCTTGCCCTTGTACGGCTCGGGTTTACGAATGGAGCGAATGTTCGCTGCGACCTGACCGACCGCTTCCTTGTCGATGCCCTTCACGATGATTCGCGTTTGAGCCGGCACTTCGAAGGAGACCCCCTCGGGGGCTTCCACGTCGACTGGGTGTGAGAAACCGAGGTTGAGTCGCAGCGCGCTCGGACCCTTCAGTTCGGCTCTGTAGCCGACTCCGACGATTTCGAGTTCCTTCACGAAACCCTCTGTCACTCCGACGACCATGTTGCTCACGAGTGCTCGGCTGAGACCGTGCAAACTACGTGATGCTCGTTCGTCGTTGGGACGCTCCACGATGATCTGGCCGTCTTCCTGACGCAAGGAGATACCGCCGATGAGCTCCCGACTGAGGGAACCCTTCGGGCCCTTGACGACAACTGAACTGCCGTTGATGTTCACGTCCACTCCGGACGGAACTGCGATGGGTGAATTACCGATTCGTGACATGGGGTTTCCTCAACTCACCAGACGTAACACAGGACTTCACCACCGACCTTGCGCTTGCGCGCCTCACGGTCGGTCATGAGCCCCTGGCTCGTGGACAGGACAGCGACACCCAGACCGCCGAGAACTCGCGGCACGGTGTCGGACTTGCGGTAGACGCGCAGACCCGGGGTCGAGATGCGCTTGATACCAGCGATGGTGCGACGACGCTCAGGCGAGTACTTCATTCCGATGGTCAGAATCTCACCCGGGCCTTTCGTATTCGGGCCCACCTTGAAACCGGTGATGTAACCCTCCTGCTCCAGGATCTTCGCGAGAGCAACCTTCTGCTTCGACGACGGCATCGACACCTCATCGTGCATCGCCGTATTGGCGTTGCGGATGCGGGTCAGCATGTCTGCAATGGGATCAGTCAACATGATGGTTCACCAACTCGACTTCGTGAGACCGGGGATCTCGCCGGCGTGCGCCATATCGCGCAGA
>JBIIKC010000080.1:0-6117 GCA_044233375.1 Ilumatobacteraceae bacterium | reverse complement strand
CTGCTCGTGATGGAGAGCAGTTCGCTCTCACAATGGACTACAACCCGAAGCGCGTGAACCTCACCATCGACAACGGTGTGGTGAGCGACGTGTTCATCGGTTGATCACGATGTTCGATTCACTTTCCCAGCGTTTCGACGGGATCTTCAAGAAGATCCGCGGCAAGGGTCGTTTGAGCCAGGCCGATGTCGATGAAGTGTTGGCAGAGATTCGCACAGCGCTTCTCGAAGCCGATGTCAACGTCGATGTCACTCGAGCGTTGATCGACAGGATCCGCGCGGGAGCTGTTGGCATCGAGACATCGAAGGCACTCGATCCGAGCCAACAGGTCATCAAACTCGTCAATGAAGAACTGACGGCGGTCCTCGGTGGCGAGACGCTGAAGATCAGCTACGCGAGTCGTCCTCCGACCGTCATTTTGATGGCGGGCCTTCAGGGCTCCGGAAAGACGACGACGTCGGCCAAACTGGCTCGCTGGTTCAAGTCTCAGGGTCGTCATCCACTTCTCGTCGGGGCGGATCTCCAACGTCCAGCGGCTGTCGAGCAGTTGCGGACGCTGGGTGCTCAGATCGACGTTCCGGTCTTCAGTGAGACGAGCAACCCGGTGAAGGCCGCTGCCCGCGGTCTCGCTGAAGCGCGTCGTTTGGGCAAGGACGTTCTGATCGTCGACACTGCCGGTCGTCTTGCGATCGATCAGGAGATGATGGAGCAGATCCGCAAGATCTCGAAGGAAGTGTCGCCTGACTACACCTTCCTCGTCGTCGACGCGATGACCGGTCAAGATGCCGTGACGGTCGCTCAAGCCTTCCATTCGACTCTGTCGATCGATGGGGTGGTACTCACGAAACTCGACGGCGACGCCCGTGGTGGTGCAGCGCTTTCGGTGAAAGAGGTCATCGGTCGCCCGATCGCCTTCGCCAGTACGGGTGAGAAGCTCGACGCCTTCGAGCAGTTCCACCCGGACCGCATGGCGAGTCGCATTCTCGGGATGGGCGACGTTCTCACCCTCATCGAACAGGCCGAAAAGGCTTTCGAAAAGGATCAGGCCGAGAAAGCGGCAGCACGACTTCTCGAAGGAGAATTCACGCTCGACGATTTCCTCGAACAACTGCAATCGCTCAAGAAGATGGGCCCTCTCGGCGGTCTCATGGGCATGCTCCCAGGGATGCCCAAGGAGTTGAAGAACGCCCAGATCGGCGATGACGACCTGAAGCCGGTCGAAGCGATCATCCGGTCGATGACCCCTGAAGAACGTCGCAAGCCCGATGTCATCAACGGAAGTCGCCGTCAGCGGATCGCAACTGGCAGTGGCCGTTCGGTGGCTGAAGTCAATCGCCTCGTGAAACAGTTCGCAGAAATGCAGAAGATGATGAAGAGAATGGGTGGTGTCGGCGGGGGTAAGAAGGGCAAGAAGTTGGGATCAGCGCTCGCCGGGCTCGGCGCATCGAGTATGCCAGGACTTCCCGGAGCACCGGGATCCGACGGATTTCCCGGTTTCCCCTCGTCACGCTGAAGGTGTGGCGTTGGTGAAGGGTCGTTTGCACCGTTAACCTTGCCATTCGGCCCGTTTCCGTGAGGGCCAGGAACCAGGAGTCAACACCCCATGTCAGTCAAGTTGCGCCTCACCCGAGTCGGAAAGACGAAGCAGCCGCACTACCGCGTCATTGCGAGTGACAGCCGCGCTGCCCGGGATGGTGCATTTCTCGAGATCATCGGGCAGTACAACCCTCGTCTCGAGCCGTCGGGTCTCAATATCGACAACGACAAGGCTGTTCAGTGGCTCATGAAGGGTGCCCAGCCGACCGAGCGTGTGAAGAAGCTGTTGGAGATCTCCGGCGCTTGGGAACAGTTCACGTCTGCTCGCAAGAAGTAGAAGGGTCTCTCGACGTGAGTGATCCGAATCAGCTCGAGGCACCGACGGCCGTCAGCGTGCTCGAGCATGTGGTGAAGTCGATTGTTGACGATCCAGACGCCGTCGACATTCGCGAAACCGACGGTCGTAACCGACTGCGCCTCGAAGTGAAGGTTGGTCCGGGAGATCTGGGACGAGTCATCGGACGTCGTGGGCGAACGGCTCAGAGCATTCGCACACTCGTTCGTGCCGCAGCCGTCAAAGATGGCCGCGAGGTCGACGTCGACTTCATGGATTGACCAGGAAGCCGACTACCGAGATGGCTTCTGAGCCGCCGGCTGGACTTCTCGAAGTCGGGAGAATTGGTAAGCCCAACGGGGTGCGTGGTCGAACGACGGTGAGGTTGTCCTCGAATCGTCTCGAACGTCTTGCACCCGGCTCTCGGCTATGGGTCGGTGAATGGCTCGAAGTCGTCTCGAGTGCCCCCGTACCCGGATCCGATCGGTGGATCGTCGGCTTTGCCGGCTTCGACGATCGAACGGATGCGGAGCGACTCGTGAACCGGACAATCTGGGCCGAACCGCTCGACGACGATGAGGCGGTGTGGGTGCATCAAGTCATCGGGGCCGTTGTGCGGGACTCTCAAGGCGTGGTTCGAGGAAAGTGTGTGTCGGTGATTGCAAATCCTGCCAATGATCTGCTCGAACTGGATTCGGGAGCGCTGATCCCGGTGAACTTCGTGACCAGTGTGACGAGCGATGGCGGTGGCACTTTCTCTGTTGTGGTCGATCCGCCCGAGGGTTTGTTCGAGTTGTACGAATCGAATTCGGCGGGCTCGCCTTGAGAGTGGACATCTTCACGATCTTCCCTGGCATGGTGAACGATTTCTGCTCGGAGAGTCTCCTTGGAAAGAGCCGCGAGGCCGGGCTCCTCGATCTGCGCTGTCACGATCTGCGCGATTTCACGGTGGACGTGCACCGGAGCGTGGATGATGCGCCATTCGGCGGGGGAGCGGGAATGGTCATGCGTCCCGAGCCCATATTCGCGAGTGTCGAGGCGGTCGACCCGCCCCGACCGTTGCTGTTGCTCAGCCCGGGCGGTCGACGCTTCGATCAGGCATTCGCCCGAGAACTTGCATTCACCCATGGTGCGGTGTCTGGCGGTTTCAGCCTTTTGTGTGGAAGGTACGAAGGCGTCGACCACCGAGTTCGTGAACACCTGATCGATGCCGAAGTCAGCGTCGGAGATGTCGTCTTGTCGGGAGGAGAGGTGGGTGCCTGTTTGATCATCGAGGCTGTGACACGTCTCCTGCCGGGCGCAATGGGAAATGCGGACAGTCCGGTGACCGAGAGCTTCGGGTCGGACGGTCTCCTGGAGGAGCCCCAATTCACTCGACCGGCCGAGTTTCGTGGTTGGAGTGTTCCAGAGGTTCTCCGGCAGGGAAACCATGCCCAGATCGAGCGGTGGCGAAGGGCCCAAGCTCTTCATCGAACGATCACGTTTCGTCCCGATCTCATTGCTGATCGAGGTGGATTGAGCGATAGCGACTCGAGACTGTTGGAAGAGTTCCCCGCCGTCCCCTATCCTTGAGAAGTTGCCCGGCACGGTCGTGATGATCCGTGCCAGACCAGGCCCCGTGAATCAGGACGTACCATGAAGACCACTGACATCGTTGACCTCCCCAACCTTCGCTCCGACGTTCCTCAGTTCGGTCCCGGTGACGAGCTGAAGGTCCACGTGCGCGTTGTCGAAAGCGGCAAGGAGCGAATCCAGATCTTCCAGGGAAACGTGATTCGCCGTCAGGGGTCGGGCATCCAAGAGACGTACACAGTTCGCAAAGTCAGCTATGGGGTGGGCGTCGAGCGCACCTTCCCGGTGCACGCTCCCACAGTTGCCAAGATCGAGGTCGTCAAGCGGGGTGACGTTCGCCGTGCCAAGTTGTATTACTTGCGGGACCGCACCGGTAAGTCCGCCAAGGTTCGCGAAAAGCGCGAATTCTGATCATCGGGTCGGAGACCCCTCGTTTTGGGCACTGACGATCTCGAAGATTTCGAGGCCGATCGGGAACTCCATCTCGCGCACGAATATCAAGACGTTGCGGCGATGTTCCGCTATGCCGTGGAAACCGAGCGCCGGTTCTATCTGGCCAACTCGGTCGACGTGACCGTCAAGGGTGACGGGACTCGACCACTCATCGAAGTGGAATTGGTGGACGCATGGGTCTGGGACATGTACCGCAAGAGCCGATTCGTCCCTCGCGTGCGAATTCTGAGTTTCAAGGACGTCAACGTCGAGGAACTTCCGCGAGAGGATCTGCCGGAACTCACCTGACGCGCAGTGGTCTCGGTTCGGCGGGTGAGGATCTTGCTCAGGAGTGGTATCTCGCACATGGCTACGAGTTGGTGGTCCGTAACTGGCGCTGTCGGGCTGGCGAGATCGATCTGATCGTCGCACGAAGCAACATCGTCGTCGTCAGCGAAGTCAAAAGTCGGACGAGTCACTATTTCGGCACTCCCGGCCAAGCGGTGGGGCTCGAAAAACAGCGCCGGTTGCGAAGACTCGCTGCACTCTGGCTCGCTGACAATCACTGTGGGACTCGGTCGGTTCGTTTCGATGTCGTCGAGGTGGTTTTTGCCGGGTCGAGATCCGAAATCAACGTCATCGAGGGCGCATTCTGATCGACCGATGACGATCGGATTCGACTAAGACGAGGCGCGACGATCCCAGCAGGCATAATGCCAATGACGCCGGAGGTCCGGCGCATCTTGTGGGACAACCACGTAATGACCGAGTCCGGCTTGGATATCGCGATTGCAGCCAGGGCAGACATAGACCTTGACCGCCTGATAGGGCTGGATTCTGCGAACCTCGACTGGTCCGAAAAGACCGTCCCAAATACCTCCCGATTGCGTGCTCGACATGGTCAACCGAAGAATGCCCAAGCAACCAGGGCCGCTGAGGCGATCACGGCTGCCGCAACGAAGAGATAATCGGTTCGTCGAGCCACGAACTTTCGATACGGGTTGAATCCCATCGGGTTCATTATCGTCCCTGGGGTGAATACTTCATCGGATCCTCAGCAAACGTCGTCAACTTCTTCGTCACTCGAGACCATTTCGGTCGACCGGAGCAACGGAGTGGTCACACTCACTTTCAATCGACCGAAGCGCAAGAATGCGGTGAACGGGAAGATGTGGATCGAGTTGCTGGAGACTCTCACGGAGATCCAGCACAATTCCGCCGACCGTGTGGTTGTTCTCACGGGAGCTGGCGGAGAGTTCTGCAGTGGTGCCGACCTCGTTGCAATGGGTGATGGAGGCGGAAGAACGCATTCGCATTCCTACTACTCGATGCGAGAAGTCACCGCCGTCGTCATGGCGCTGGCCCGATTGCCTCAGCCGACGATCGCCAAAGTTCGTGGGGTGGCTGTCGGAGTCGGATGCAATCTGGCGTTCGGCTGCGACCTCGTGGCGGCATCGGACTCCGCGCGATTCTCGCAGATCTTTTCCAAGCGAGGTTTGTCACTCGACGGCGGCGGATCATGGCTTCTGCCGCGTCGCGTCGGTCTGCACCGAGCCAAGGAACTTGCATTCTTTGCGGACATCATCGACGCACACGAAGCAGAGCGTCTGGGACTCGTCAACCGACTTCTTGCCGACGACGAACTCGACGCATTCGTCGATGAGTGGGCACAGCGGCTCGTTGCGCTTCCACCGATCGCCCTCGCCCAGACGAAGCGCCTCTTGAACAACGCCATGAACGTGACCCTCGAGGAAGCACTCGATGATGAGGGTGCGGCACAGACGGTCAATTTCGGCACCAAGGACACGCCTGAGGCAATTGCGGCATGGGTGGAGAAGCGAGACCCGATCTTCAAAGGTAGGTGAGCCCAGTGTCAGCGCGAGTTCTGGTTGGTCTTCGATGACCCGACTCTTGATGACCTGACCCTCGATGACATGAATCCCCATGACCGGAATTGCATCGGGGTCCTCACTAGCGTGGTTGATCATGATCTCGAAGCGTGCACGGCCGGCACACAGGGCGTTGTTGGGCGTGCTGGCCGTTGGTGCGCTGTGGATGCTTTCGTCGCCCGCGGCCGCTGTGGTTGTTCCTCCCGAGGACGATCTGGGTGGCGAGGTCATCGAAGGGGAGGAACCTGAGCCGCCGGCGGACTCGATTCCGCAATCGAGCACGCCGGGTACGACAATTCCCGCCGAGTGTGTCGTTCCCACGCCAGTACGAGCCACCTTTGTCGGAACGGTCGT
>JBIIKC010000079.1:0-6125 GCA_044233375.1 Ilumatobacteraceae bacterium | reverse complement strand
CCATGACGGGGCGCAAGGAAATGGGTGATCTGCGAAGTCTCGATGCGACGTCTCCGTTCGGCCGAGTCTGTCAACCGATCGATGTTGCCAATGTCGTTCTCTGGCTGGTCAGTGAGGGTGCTTCCTATGTGACCGGACAGCGAATCGAGGTGGACGGTGGCGGTAGCCGCTGAATGTCGGTACCGGATCCTCGCCATGGCGGATTTCGCACGGCACGACAGACTTCGGAGTTCGGGGTGCGGGTATCTTGACAGGCGTGAGTCCACTGGCACCTGAAAACACCTCGACGTCGAATCCGACGATCATCACGATCACCGAGACAGCTCTCGAGGAATTGTTGAAGTTGCGAGATGCCGAAGAAGATGCTGCGTCTCTCGGGCTTCGACTCGAGATCGTGAGCGGACCGGGTGAGGATTTCCGATACGACTTGTCGTTGGACGAATTCCGCAAGGCAGCGTTCACTGATGAAGTGCGAACGCACTCCGGTCTCAAGGTCATCATTCCCGCCAAGGACTTGGAACTTCTCGATGGTGCAGTCCTCGACTATTCCTCGAGTGCCGGTCTCGTCATCCGCAATCCGAACCAACCGCTTGCGCCAGTGGTGGAGGGATTGGTGAAAGGAGACGAATTGTCAGCAGAAGTCGAAGCGGTGATCGCGGTCGAAGTCAATCCTGCGCTCGCAGCACACGGCGGTTTCGTGACGTACGTGGGTCACGATGAAGATGGCACTGCTTACTTGACGATGGGCGGGGGATGTCACGGCTGTTCGATGAGTCGAATGACGATGCTCGAAGGCGTCCAGACGACGCTTGTCGAAAAGGTTGCCGGTATCCAGCGTGTTCGTGACCTCACTGACCATACGACCGGAGACAATCCCTTCTATCAGTGACACCGTGACTCGCATTTTTTGGAGAGTCCGTGAAAGCTCGGATCTTTCAGGACTGAGGTCCGCGAATGAGCCGTCCTGGAAGTTCTCCGGTGAACTCGTCTTCGTGGACGGTCTGGACTCCTGCGACGAACGTTGCTGAGTATCCACGTGCCTTCTGCACGAGCCGTCGACCATTGGCGGGCAGATCGTGGACCATGTGAGGCGCCTCGAACCCGAGTCCGTCGAAGTCGATGATGTTCATATCGGCGCGCTTTCCCGGGGCAATCAATCCTCGGTCGCGCAATCCGTAGAACTCGGCGGTTTGACGAGTCTGACGATGGACCATGAATTCGAGATCGAATCGCGGTCCGCGTTCACGATCTCGGACCCAATGAGTGAGCATGAAAGTCGGCATTCCGCCATCGCAGATCGCGCCACAATGAGCTCCGGCATCCGACAATCCGAGACGCGTGTGCGGATGACGGTGTGCTTCGTAGGTCATCGAGAGATCGCCGTACGAGTAATTGAAAAAGGGAGCGTAGATCAGTCCCTGGCCGCCATCGCTCACGAGTTGGTCGAGGATCAATTCCATGACCGGAGTTCCTCTTCGGTGAGAGATCGACGCGACGGATTCCTCCCGACGCGGCTCGTAGTCGATCGATGGTCCCTCGACGAGCCACATGCCGTCGGCCTTGTCGAGAACGATGCGCTGGAACAATCCGCCATCGTCGGGGATGTCGTCGATGATCCTTCGGCGTCGATCAGGCTCAGCCAGGGCTGAGAGTTGTCGAGCAAATGGAAGGTTCGCGATCTCCAGATACGCGGGATGGAACAAGAGTGGATGGACACTGCCTTGAAGGCCGTAAAGAATGCCGATCGATCGACCGGCAACCTGTGAAAAGATGGGCAGCCCCTCGGCTTGAGCGTCAGCGATCAAATCGAGAACCGTTCTCCACAGATCCGGCGCTTGATCGGTCTGGTTGAGGTTGACGCTCACAGGACGGCCAGTTCGTCGAGCCAACTCGCGCATCCACGGCCACTCGTCGATCGGCACTCGAATGTGTTCGGGAGAGAATTGGAAATTTCCGTGTCCGACCGTTCGAAGAGAATCAGCGATGGTGAACAGCTCGCGCTCATCGGCTGTCGTACCCGGGACGAGTTCACCGCTCTTGGATCGATGGAGGGGAGTGCGACTGGTGGAGAATCCGAGGGCGCCACACTGCAACGCTTCGGCGACGAGATCGGACATCCTGCGACAGTCGTCATCCGTCGCCGGCTCGTTGTCCGCGCCTCGTTGACCCATGACGTAGCCGCGCAGGGGGCCGTGCGCTATCTGTGTTCCGATGTCGAAGACGTACCGACGGCTGGCGACAGCGTCCAGGTACTCGGGGAAAGTCTCCCATCGCCAGTCGATTCCGTCGGTCATTGCCGAACCAGGGATGTCTTCGACACCCTCCATGAGTTCGATCAGCCATTCGTGGCGATCGGGACGGGCGGGAGCGAACCCAACTCCGCAATTCCCCATGACAGCCGTGGTGACTCCGTGCCACGAACTCGGAGTGAGATAGGCGTCCCAGGAAACCTGTGCATCGTAATGAGTGTGGATGTCGACGAAGCCGGGTGTCACGAGGCGACCCTGTGCGTCGACGACTCGGTTGGCGCGGGTTGATGCTGTCCCGGATGGGACGACCTCAGTGATCCGGCCACCGTCCACGACGATGTCCGCGGCACGCGCGGGTGACCCGGACCCGTCCACCAAGTGGGCATGTCGAACGACGAGATCGGTCACGGCGTCAGATTACTGACAACATGTTCGAGGCTCAGGAACCGAGGGCTTCGATCACGGCCGGGTGCAAACACCCGTTGGAGGAAACCGCCGAATTCTGGGTGAAGTCGCGATTTCCGAGTCGATCGGTGTGGAGTCCACCTGCTTCCTCGACCACGATCTGAACCGCTGCATTGTCGTATGGGGCAAGGCCGATGGCATCGATTGCAATATCGATCGCTCCTTCTGCGACGAGCATGTGCTGCCAGAAGTCACCGAATCCCCGTGTTCGGTAGCACCTTTGTTGAAGTGCCACGAGATTCGGGGTCAGACCGAGATCATCCCAACCTTTGTTGAAGGTGACGCTGATCTGCGCCTCACCGATGTCTGAAATTTCTGAGACTCGAATGGGTCGACCATTGACATATGCCCCGTTCGATCGACTCGCCCACCAGCGACGGGCGAGTGCGGGAGCAGACACCACACCGAGGATCGGACCCTGTGTTCTGTCGACGAGAGCGATCAACGTCGCCCACACGGGTACGCCGCGAGTGAAATTCGAAGTTCCATCGATCGGGTCGATGATCCACGTCAGGTTCGAATCCGAGCGGCCCGCTTCACCGAATTCTTCTCCGTAGAAGCTGTGTTGAGGACGTTCACGCCCGACTTCTGCAGCGAGGACATTCTCTGTTTCCTGATCGGCTTGAGTGACTTCGGTGAAGTCGACTTTGCGACTCGATGTGAAGTTGCGTCGCTCGAAATAGGTGAGCGTGATGTCATCGGCGATGTCCGCGAGTCGAAGCGCGAGATCGAGGTCGTCACTCGTTGCGTTCACAGGATTGTTCCGATCGTCGTCCAAGAACGCGATTCGATCAATGACTTTCCCATGCGCGAACGATTCCATCTGCATCGAGTCCGATCTGCGCCAGCACTCGATCGGGTTTTGCGTGTGGGATGAACTTGGTCGGTACGCCGAGAATGTCGACCCGACACGTCGGGTCGATGGCGTGAATCGCCGTCGCCATTGTCGACCCGACACCGCCGTCACCGATCCCGTCTTCGATGGTGATCACACGTTTGTGGCGGGCTGCATCGCGAATCATGTCGACGTCGAGCGGCGAACAACATCTGACATCCCAGATCGAAGCTTCGATTCCTCGCTCGGCGAGGCGTTCGGCTGCAGGCAGTGACGCAGCGACCATCTTCCCGATCGCAAGAATCGCGAGACTTCCATCTCCCTCTCGCAATCGCCGGGCAGCGAAACCGGAGCCGACATCGTTCGCGTCCACCTGTCGCGCTGCTCCCTTCGGGTAGCGGATGGCGATCGGACCGTCGTCGGCGAGCGACACCGCGTCAGCGAGCATTTGCTGAACTTCCTGAGCACTCGAAGGAGCCAACACTCTCATGCCGGGAACTTTGCACAGCAGAGCCATGTCGTAGATGCCATGGTGGCTCGGGCCGTCATCACCGGTGATCCCGGCGCGGTCGAGGCAGAAGATCACGGGGAGACGATGCAGGGCCACGTCGTAGACGATTTGGTCCCAAGCTCGAGACATGAATGTCGAATAGAGGGCAACGATCGGGCGGAGGCCTCCCATTGCCATGCCCGCAGCGCCCGTGACGGCATGTTGTTCAGCAATGCCGACGTCGAAGAAGCGATCCGGAAATCGCTCTTGGAACGGAAGTAGTCCGGTTGGGCCAGGCATGGCTGCTGTGATCGCAACGAGCCTCTCATCTGCCTCGGCGAGCTTGACGACCATGTCGGCGAATGCCTGCGTGTAACCAGTGGGTACCGCTTTGGGGGGGCCGATTGCCGGATCGAAGACCGGTGCATCGTGGAGGTGCTTCTCGTCGTCGTCTTCGGCTGGTGGATACCCCTTGCCCTTCTGAGTGAGAACATGAACCACGATGGGTCCCTCGGACGAGAGTTCTTCGGCGTTTCGAAGGGCTGTCTCCAGTTCATGAATGTCATGGCCGTCGACGGGGCCGACGTATCGGACTCCGAGGGCTTCGAAGAACGACGGCGGCTGGAGGAATTCACGCACTGCAGCCTTCACGGCCTCGACCCCTTTTTCGGCCTGTTGCCCGACGACGGGGAGGTTCTGCAACCACGCCTCGATCCTGCGTTGGCGCTGCACGTAGAGGGGATTCATTCGAATTCGGGTGAGCCCGTGGGAGAGCCTCTCGGCAATTCGATCGGGGAAGGGGGTTCGCTGTTCGAGAACGACAGCCGACGGTTGAGTGAGATTGGAAATCGTCGGCGCATAACTGCGGCCATTGTCATTGAGCACGATGATGACGCGTTGCTTGCTGTGCCCGAGGTTGTTCAACGCCTCGTAGGCCATACCGCCAGTCATCGAACCGTCACCGATCACGGCGACGATGTGACGATGATCGTTGGATCCTCGATCACGCGCGACTGCGAGGCCATAGGCATACGACAGGACTGTCGATGCGTGGCTGTTCTCGATGAAGTCGTGGGCGCTTTCCTCACGGCTCGGGTATCCGGACAAGCCATCGGCTTGTCGAAGGCGCTGAAAGCCCGACGAGCGACCAGTGACGATCTTGTGGACGTACGCTTGGTGTCCGGTGTCCCACAGGATGGCATCCGTTGGCGACTCGAAGACTCGGTGGAGGGCAAGGGTCAATTCGACGGCGCCGAGATTCGATCCCAGATGGCCGCTGTTGGATGCCACAGCCTGCACGATGAAATCGCGAATGTCTCCCGCGAGATCTTCCAACTCTCGATAGGACAGCCCGCGGATGTCTTCGGGAGATCGGATTGCATCGAGATCCATGGTTCCCATCACGCTACAGCCGACCCTGACGGAGGCTCATGCTGGTCCCCGGGGGAACCTCACGTGGCGCTTGGCACGACGGTTTCGTGGTGACGCCGAAACTTCCGGTCGAGGCGCTTTTGGTTCTGCCGATGGATCTCCCACCCGAGATACGCGCCGACGGCGAGAGCCAACTGTCCCCCGAGGCCGTCGATCCAGAAGTGGTTACCTGTGACAACGATGCAGAACAAGGTCATCGCCGGATAGAGGAGGGCCGCCGCCTTCGTCCATCGGCGCTTCAGGAGTGGCCATACGGCAAATGCGCACCAACTGCTCCACCCGATGTGCATGCTCGGCATTGCGGCGTATTGATTCGAGATCGATTTCATCGCTTTGGAGTCGAAGGTCCACAGTGCTGCTCCGTACTCGGGCAAAGTGTCCACGAACCCGAACGACTTGTCGTCCTCGGTGCCACGGATTCCGTCAGGCCCTGCATTGCGCAGGTCGCTCTGAATGCACAATCCGCCGTAACTTCCCGACTCTTGGGAGGGGCATGGTGCGTCGAGAAGTCGCGGTGGCATCACGGGAAACAGCGAGAATCCGACGATCCCGAGCGCAGTCGTGATGGCAAGTGTGTTGCGCCACTGCGGGAAGACATTCTTCCGCTTGTGGAACAGAATCCAAAAAACCGACAGCGTCACTACGAAGTGTGCCG
>JBIIKC010000078.1:0-6139 GCA_044233375.1 Ilumatobacteraceae bacterium | reverse complement strand
AAGGTTCCCGTTCTCGTCCCGAACATCGAACTCTCGAGACAGATCCTCGATCCACTGAATCGAACCGCTTCGATCCATGAGGTCAGGAGCCGTCGCGAGAGCTGCCATGGCCCGACCGACTCCGAGAGGAGTTTGGGACTTGGATAGATCACTCCCTCGCTTTTCGGACCATTCGACGATGAACTCGGTTGCGACCGATCCTGGGTAGATCGAACAGCAGGCGATCCCTTTGGGGTTCAGTTCCATCGCCATGTCCGCCGAGAGGCGATCGAGGCCGGCTTTTCCCGCTCCATACGACGAACTGAAGTGATACGACGAACCACCGGGAGACGACACGTTGAAGATTGCACCCCCCGGACCCGCAGCGAACAGTAACGGCGCTGCGTGCCACGAGGCCACGTAGTGGGCTCGCAGTCCGATTCCCACTTGATCGTCCCAGATACTGATCGGGTGCTCCCAAAAGCCTCCGCTCCACGCCGGTGGGTTCGGAACTTTGTACACGTTGTTGACCAAGAAGTCGATTCGACCCACTTCGGCGGAGATTCGCGAGAACAGACCTGCAATCTCTTCGTCGTTGCCGTGGTCGACTTGCACCGCAATTGCCCTGCCACCTGCGTCTTCGACCATCTTCACCGTGGTGTCGATCGTCAGTTCACCGGGTCCTGAAGTGCGTCCCGTGACGTACACCGTGGCGCCGAGTTCGCCGAAAGCAATCGCGGTTCCGCGGCCGATACCGCGACTCGAACCCGTGACGACGGCAATCCGTCCATCGAGACGCTCCACATTCATGTGCGTGCCGCCGTGAATTCGAGATCGAGTTTCGTCAAACCCCTCAGCATGAAACTCGGGTAGTACTCGAAGGTGTTCGAATCGGGCAGAGAGATCGTGTCGAGTCGACGAGACAGTTCCTCCAAAGCAACTTTGCCCTCGAGCCGTGAAAGATTGGCCCCGAGACAAAAGTGAATGCCCTTTCCAAAAGCTAGGTGGTCGCGCAGGTTTTCCCGGTCAGGTTCGAATGAGTCCGGATCCGAATACAGAGCCTCATCTCTGTTGGCTGAACTGAACACGATCACGATTCGATCCCCCTTGCGGAGCGCGACTCCTCCGAGTTCGGTGTCGGACGTCACGATTCGCCACATTCCTTGAGTCGGGGTCGACAAACGAAGGGTCTCTTCGACGATCTTCTCGACACGCGTAGGGTCTTTTCTCAGTTTCTCCCACTCGGAGGGATTTTCGACGAGCAGACGAATCATCTCCGTCAGCATTTTCGTTGTCGTCTCGTTTCCCGCGACAAGAAGTTGCTGGATGATGCTCAGCATCTCCGGCACATCGAGAGGACGCTTGTCATCGACATCGGCATCATCGTCCTCGATCCGCGCATTCAGGAGATTGGTGAGAATGTCATCTCGCGGGTCGAGACGGCGATCTTCCAGTTGCTCGGCGAAGTAATGCTGGAACTCATTGACACCGCGCTCAGCGCGGATTCTCTCGTCGACTGAGATATTCGTGCCGATACCTGCGATCGAATCGTCCGACCAACGCTTGAAATCTGCAAGACGACTGTCTGGAACGTTCAATGCCCGAGCGATCACTTCGACTGGTAACGGAACAGCAAAGTCCTTCACGAATTCGATGCGACCCCTTTCGATCCAAGAGTCGATCAATCGAACAGTGATGGATCGTACGACCGGCTCCATCTCGGCGATCACCTTCGGGTGGAATGCTCGGGACACGAGCCGGCGATACCGGGTGTGCTCGGGCTGATCCGCCGTCAGCATCGTGCTCACGCGCGGATAACCCTCCGCGAAAACCTCCTCGAAGCGCTTTCGAACCTCGGACGCCACGGGCATTCCCGTTCCCCCAAAGACCGACGAGTAGGTCTGGGGGTCGCGAAGGACCTGCATCACGAGATCGTGGCGAGTCACCATGTGGATCCCAAGACCCTCGACCTTGAGAACCGGCTGCTCCTCGCGCATCTTCGCATAGTGAGGAAACGGACACTGGAGAGTCTCGGGATCGAATGGATTGAAGCTGCTGATGTCGATGGTCATCTCTGTCGTTCCTCTTTCATGTGCCTGCAAGACGTGCCACCACAGGCGCGATGGCATCGATGTTCGATGAGCCGAAACTCACATACGAAATTCCGAAGCGATCTCGTCGCTCGACGATGCGATCACAGATCTCGTCGATCGACCCGATGAGGGCATTGGGATGTTCCGCCATCTGATCTGCAGAGAGCCCGAACATGGACCCCATCTTTGATCGAACCGCCTCGCCTTCGTCGGTCACAACGGTGAAATAGGCCGCAATCTCCAATTCGATGTCGGGGAAACGCGATCCCGCACCTTCTTTCACCCATTGGATCTTCTCGAGGGTCAATTCTGCAGTCGACGAGCCGATTCCCTCGGGCCCCAAGCGTCCTGAGGAGTTGTCGAAGTTGAGACTGACGATGTCTGCCTCCCGACCGGCAATGGCGAGGATCCTGCGCGCGCCACCGCCGATCATCAGTGGCGGGATCCTGTCGGAAAACGGTTTCGGCACGGCCTCGAAACCCACAGCATGGACATGCGATCCGTGAATGTTCATCTCCCCGGGGGAGAACGCTGCTCTCAACAACGAGATGACCTCTTCCATCCGATCGAGGCGAATACCGGCACGATCGAACGGAATTCCCATTGCCTCGTACTCGTTCTTCAGCCAGCCCGCTCCCAGTCCGATCTCGAGTCGACCCTCTGAAAACATGTCGAGTGTGGCCAACTCTTTGGCAAGCATCACAGGATTGCGGTAGTCGACACACAGTACGCGACACCCGATCTTGATCGTCGAAGTCGCTTCTGCAGCAACAGCCATGGCCGGCACCGCCGCCACCGTCTGTACCGGATGACCGGTGGCATCGAGGGCAGGACCGGGTCCGATCACGTGATCCGCAAGATGAAAGGAGGAAAACCCGAGGTCCTCGGCCTTTCTTGCCAAGTCTCGCCATTGCCGCCCACTGGTCGGCGCGTAACTCTGAATTCCGAAGCGAAAAGGGTGTGTCATGATCCTGCTCCTCGTCCAGCCGCGGGACACGCCATCGATTCGTTGCTGACTGGATCAGACATCCGCTCCCCCTTCGGCCGCAGACCCCTCAACCTAACCCATCCGTCGAGGTGGCTCGAAGACGCAGCAAGCACCTTCGCGATCACCGACTCCGCAACCGAGACTCGTTCTCAGCCGGGAACGACCGCCCGGATGACCAGGCTCTTCAGCCCGCGCAACACGAATGAATCCTCGAAGCGAAATTCGTTGTCCTCATCGAGGGTGATGTCATGCAGGGCGTCGAGGAGGACACCGACTGCGATCCGGGCCTCCGCCCGAGCCAACCCCGCCCCAGGACAGAAGTGTTCTCCGTTCCCGAATGCGAGGTGCTCCTTCACATTGGTCCGACCCAATTCGATCTCATCGGGTGAGGCGAACTTGCACTCGTCACGATTGGCAGAAGCGAACAACAGCCAGAGATGATCGCCGGCTGGAATACGCACATCTCCAATTTCGACGTCGACTTTTGCTTGCCGAAACAGACCTCCGACTGGTGCTTCGAGCCGCAGCATCTCCTCGACGAGTCCGTCGATCAGCGACCGATCGGATCGCACACGGTGTTGCAGTTCGGGATTCTCGGCGAGATGTCGCACGAGGTTCGTGATCAACTTGGTGGTGGTCTCGTTTCCTGCCACGAGGAATTGCTGCAACATGCCGAGCTGTTCGTCGACCGAGAGCTCCTCACCATCGATCTCGGCGTTGGCGATATCCGACAGGAGATCTGAGCGGGGTGATCGCCGCCGCTCCTCGATCTGAGCGATGAAATAGTCGGTGAACTCCTTCGTCGAGGTGACGAATCCTCGAATCTGCTCCCGTGTCGGCGAATGATTGCCCACAGGCATGACGATGTCGTCCGACCACCGCTTGAAAGTGTCGAGGTCGTCATCGGAAACCCCGAGAGCCAAAGCAATGATCGCCATCGGCAGACCAACTGCAAACTTGGAGACGATGTCGACTCGTCCGAAACTGGTGAGGTCCTCGATGACGTACTCCATCAGTCGGTGAGCAACGTCGTCGATGGCAGATTCCATGATTCGAATACGATCGGGACGGAACGCTGGATTGACAAGTCGCCTCTGACGTCGGTGATCCGGCGGGTCGGCATTGAGCAGTACTGCGACCCGTCCGCGTCCGAGACGCTCCATGGCATCGGACATGGACGGATCTTGCATCAACTCGATGATTCCCTCAGTCAGAACATCACCCGCCGACCTCGGTCCGGTGGGATTGAGACTCGAGAATTTCTCCGTGTCCCGCAAGATGCTCCGTACGTCGTCGTAGCGGGTGACGAGCCATCCTCCGATGTCGGAGACGTACATCGGACCACTTCGTCGGCGCAGATCGGAAAAGATGGGATACGGACACGCAAGGGCCGACTGCTCGCGGCGGATCAGCGCCGCTACCCGTCCTTCGAGTTCGCCTTCATCGGTTTCCATCGAATCGGACATCCGCCGCCCTCCCCTCGGACCTCGACTGCCTGAGGACCTCATCTGACGCGGACCCCATCGTCGCGTACGGTCGAAGACCGATCCAACCGCTGGATTAGTTTGTCGAAAGGTGGTGGAAAAACCGCTGAAGGGGGTCAGTGGACATGGACACGAGTTCGGTCACGAGTTCGGGCGCGACGACTCATTCGTCCTTTTGCAGGGTGTGTCACGCGAGCTGCCCCGTGGAAGTCGACGTACGGATGGGACGAGTGACTGCCGTCCGCGGCATCCCCGCCGATCCTCTCTTTGCTGGCTACACCTGCATCAAGGGTCGTCAACTCCCCGACCAGATGTCCCATCCAGGTCGAATCCTCCGACCACTGATGCGACGTTCCGATGGCTCATTCGAGGAAACCACATCGCCTGTAGCTCTGGATCACATCGCCACATCGCTACAGCGAATCATCGACGAGCACGGGCCGCGTTCGATCGCGACATACACCGGGACCGGCGGGTACCAGAATTGTCTGTCCGTTCCCTCGGCGAAAGCCTTTCACCAAGCGATTGGATCCTCATCGTTCTACACGTCGCTGACCATCGACCAACCCGCCAAAGCGACAGCACCGTTCCGTACAGGGATCTGGGAGGCCGGTTACCAGAACTTCAGCCAAGCCGAAGTGCTCATGGCGATCGGATACAACCCTTTGGTCTCGAGTTTTGGTCCGGTTGGGGGTCTGCAGGGAACGAACCCATTCGTCACGCTGCGCCAGGCCCGCGAACGCGGAATGAAACTTGTCGTCATCGATCCCCGTCGCACCGAGCTGGCAACCCAGGCCGACGTCCACCTGGCGATTCGTCCCGGCGAAGACCCGACTCTTCTTGCCGGAATGACCAAAATCATCCTCGACGAGAATCTTTTCGATCACGAATTCTGCGAACGGTGGGTGGGTGATCTCGACGCCCTTGCCCGATCGGTTCATACATTCGATCTCGAGTACGTGGCGCGACGATGCGCTGTCCCGGCCGAGGACATCGTCACTGCCACACGTCTCTTTGCCACTGCGCGTACGGGAACCGCAGGAGCGGGAACTGGACCCAACATGGCGCCGCACTCGAGCATGGTGGAGCACTTCGTCATCGTTCTGAACACGCTCTGCGGTCGGGTCAACCGCGCCGGGGACACAGTGGATGCTGGGTTCTTCCTTTACCCGGACACACCTCGGAGAGCCCAAGTGGCGGCGGCGCGCAATCCGACACCTGGACCCCATGCCCGCATTCGCGGGTTGCGCGGAATCCGAGGTGAAATGCCCACAACCACCCTCGCCGAAGAGATTCTCACCCCCGGCGAAGGGCGCATCCGGGCCTTGATCGTTTCCGGCGGCAACCCGGTTGTGGCTTGGCCCGATCAGGAATTGACGATCGCAGCCATGAAAGACCTCGACTTGCTCGTCGTCGTGGATCATCGCATGTCCGCTACCGCCGAATTCGCCGATGTCGTTCTTGCACCCACGTTGTCCCTCGAACGAGCAGATGTTCCGCATCTGATGGATCGTTGGTTCAACGCCCCATATACCAACTACACACCGGCCGTCGTTCCTCGAGGCGGCGACGTGCTCAACGAATGGGAGGTGTAC
>JBIIKC010000001.1:0-22874 GCA_044233375.1 Ilumatobacteraceae bacterium | reverse complement strand
TTCGAGAATTGCCGTTCAAACGCAGGCTCCAGCATCTCGCAACTGCTGCCGTTGCTTGCGTTCTCGTGATAGCTCCTTGGTCCATCCGAAACGCGCGAACGTTCGAAGTCTTCGTGCCGCTGTCCACCAACGGCAACGAGCTATTCGTCTATGCCAACTGTCCACCCGTCTACGAGGGCAAGTTCCTCGGGTTCTGGCTCTTTCAATGTCAAGAAGATCAGAGAGCTCTCTACGGGGAACCCGAAGGTGATGAGGCAGAGAAGGCCCTTCACTGGAGAGAAGTCGGATTCGACTACGCACGCGACAACGCGAGTGACTTGCCGAAAGTTCTGGCTGCACGCATCGGACGCCAATGGGAACTCTTCCGACCATGGCAGAACACCGACTTCGCACCCATCGAAGGAAGGAACAAAGACGCTGCGCGTGCGGGTCTGCTGATGTATTACGCCATGATTGCTCCAGCGATTGCAGGAGCCAGACTCCTTCGACGTGACCGGACCCGCTTACTCCCGTTCGCTGCCGTCTTCGCAAGTGTCACGCTGACCGCCGCCTATGCGTACGGTACGACGAGATTCAGAGTTCCCTTCGAGCCACTGATGTGTCTCCTCGCCGCTGTCGGAACAGCATCTTTCATGGTCTGGTTGAGAAAGCGCTGGTCTGCCTCGGAAAGACACGTCGATTGCAACGTTCTCGACCAACCACGAGACCACGCCATTTTCGTAACTGGTGGAAGCGTCGACATCAGGGGTGCCTTTCGTCCTGCGTCCTGGCGGTCATGGGCTTCCTTCGGAATGGTCGGAACAGGGATAGCTGTAGCATTGCCTGCCCTGTATCGAGCGGTCGGATCCTCGATGGAGGAAGGCTTCATGCTCGTCTTCCCTGAACTCGTCCAGAGGGGACTCGTTGCCAATGTCGATTTCCTTCATCTGTACGGTCCCGGCTCTCTTCACTTTCTCGCAGGATGGTTCGAGATCTTCGGTGTCTCTCTCACTTCCGAGCGGACTTTCGGGCTCCTTCAACACCTTGCATTCGTGCTCGGGTTGATGCTCCTCACACGTCCTTGGGGTCGAACTGCATCAACAGTTGTCGGGTTGATCTCTCTCTTGTTCGTGCTCACCCCCGTTGGACTGCAGGCTTTGGCATGGAACGGTGCTCTGGCCCTGGGTGTTTGGTGCATCGTGCTCGCGATGCGAGCATCCCATCGACGAACTCGCCGAGCCTGGATCGTCTCAGGTCTTTTCGGCGGTCTGACTCTGACCTTCCGTCCGGATCTTGCTGTTGCTCTGATTCTTGCAATCGCCTACCTGCTCTGGCGTCGGGAACGTCGAGAGGTCCAATCGTTCTTTGCCGGCGCTGTGATCGGGCTGACTTCGATCTGGTTCCACATGATCCAAGCCGGCCCTACTGCCGTTGTCCAAGGGATGCTCCTCGATCCGGTCTTTCGTCTCAGGGGAGGACGAGAGCTTCCTCGGCCTCCGAGTTTGGATCGCCTGGATGGCGCATTGCAGGTCATCAGTGAGAAGTTTGCTCCTTGGTGGGGATTCCCTCACCTTGGAGCCCCTCGACAGCTCTTCCTGTGGTTCTTCCTCCTGCCGATCGCTTCCCTTGCGATCCTCTTCGTAGCGCGCTCGATACCGACTCATCGAGTCCACCATCGGGTGCTGATAGTTGCATCTTTGTTCGGAATCGGTCTCCTGCCCCAAGCGATGCAACGACCGGACAGTGCCCATTTTCTCTGGGTCTCAGCAGTTATTGGTCCGCTCGCCATCATTGCGATCCTCGAGTGGGTTCGCCACCGATACCCGCGCACCCATCCTCGTTTTCAACTGCTTGCCGGGACATCTGCCTTCGCGGTCGTCGTTTTCGCTCTCATTCCGTTCTACACGGTTCGTACGTACGCCGATCTGGCTGTACGCAGCCTGTCGGGACAACTGGATGTACGAGAGGTCAGTCGCAACGATCGTTACTTCTACCTCGGCGACGAACGCCCATGGCGAGCGACACTCGAAGTCGTCGACGATCTCGGTGCCATGATTCGTCCTGGTGATCGGCTGTTCGTCGGACCAGTTGATCTTCGTCAGACTGCGTACAGCGATGCCTTCTTCTATCATCTCTTCCCTGAGGCAATCCCAGCGACCTATTACATCGAAATGGATCCCGGCTTGGCCAATCAGGACCCCCGCCTCGCCGATGATGTGTACTCCGCTGACTGGTTGATTCTGACCAGATTCTGGAGTGGCTGGATCGAACCCAATTCATCTGTCGAGTTCGGTTCCGACCTGCCGAATCAGGTCGTCGAAGACAACTTCTGTCTGAAGCGCAGTTACCAGAACGATCTGGTGCGGCTCTTTGTCCGATGTGATCGGGGAGACGGAATCGGCCCATACGAGGGTCCTTACAAAGCCGAACACGACTATGCCGTCGAGGTACTCGTTCCCGTTCCTCCCCGACCTGACGGAACATGCACCCCCACTTGTCGGGGCAGGCCGTCCACATCGCGTGTCGAAATCGGCATCGACACGTCGATCGTCGAGTGAGTTATTTGATTGGCAATCGACGCCAAGCGAACGTTGGAAGCACGCGCAGGATTGCAAAGACATAACGCAGGATCGAGGGAACCCAGATCACTTGTCGTCCCTTGCGAAGCCCTTCGAGAACTCCCTCAGCGACTTGTTCAACAGTTGCAGCGAAAGGCGCCGGATCGAGACCTCGTGTCATCGCAGTATGCACGAAGCCAGGTCGAACGATGGTCACTTTCACTCCACTCGTGACCAAGGAGTCACCCAAGCCCTGAGCAAAGGCATCCATTCCCGCTTTCGTCGAGCCATAGACGAAATTCGACTTGCGAGCTCTGACTCCAGCGACACTCGAGAGAAAAACGAGATGACCTCGCCCCTGCTTCTCGAACATGCCTGCGCATGCGAGTCCCGCTGAAACCATTCCACCCATGTTCACTGATACGAGATCCGCAGCGCTCTTTGGATCGTGGCGCAAGGATTCATTGTCCCCCAGTTGTCCAAAAGCGAGAATTGCGAGGTCGACATCTCCGAGGCTCTCGACGAAGTTTTGGTGCGTATCGGGTGATGATGCGTCGAACTCTCGGCACAGAACCTCGACCGAAGTCGAGGTGTCAGCTTTCAGCAACGACCTGAATGCTTCCGCGTCCTTCTCTGTCATCCCTCTGCCTGCGAGAATGATCCGACGAGTGAAAGGTGTGGCAAGTCGTGCTGCCACGGCAGCGCCCAACTCACTTCTCCCTCCCAGCACTGCAATGTTCTGGTATTCGACAAGAGCGTTCTGCATTTGGTTCCTCACTTTGACAATTCGAGACGACGACCAAGATCACTCGTCCATAATCCCTTGGGGTCGACACGATTCTTGATGGATTTCCACTCGCCGAGGCGCGGATAACCACGAGCCAGCGTGTCAGGGCTCATGTGCGAATCCTTTGCCAGATAATGCCTGCCACCTGCAGAAAGGACCATCTCGTCGAGACGTCGCAACAAAGCGCCCAAACCCTCGAACCGGGACGCAATGTCAACAGTCAGTGTCCATCCCGGTACAGGAAAACTCAGGAACCCGCGGTTGCCCTCCCCGAAGCGTTTGAGAACGACCAGAGGTGTGGCACAGCCAGCTCCGGAGATGGCTGAAACGACTCGACGAAGTGTCTCCTCTTGCCCGAACGGGACGAGGAACTGGTACTGAACGAAACCATGCGGACCATACAGGCGGTTCCAATGGCCCACTGAGTCGAGAGGATGAAAATAGCCGGGAATCGACTTGATCTCTCCCTCCCTGAATCGTGGAGCCTTGCGAAACCACAACTCGTTGAAGAGCGACGATGTCACTTTGTTGACGACGCCCGGCGCAGGAACGATCTTCGGCACAGACCCCCAGGACCTGGTCTCATAGGAAAGAGGATCGACAACCGAGCCATCGAGTTCGTCACAACGAGTATGGTCTCCACGCCACAAAATGCCTCGACCCAATGAACTGCCCGTCGACAGCAAGTCGGTCCAGGCAACCGAGTACCTGTACGCATCGTCATTCTCGGACATCGCCGTCAGAAGTGATTCGAGATCCGAACACCTCTGGGTGCTGACCGTGCACCGGCTGGTCTCGATGCGTAAAAGACGAAACGTGACATCGAGAATCGCGCCAGTCAGACCCATGCCGCCGACAGTTGCCCAGAAGAGATCTCCATCGTCGGGTGACAGGTCGACGATCGATCCGTCAGCGAGAAGGATTGTGAGTGCCTCGACATGTGATCCGAAACTTCCGTCGACGTGATGATTCTTCCCATGGATGTCACTGGCCACCGCTCCGCCAACAGTGACAAACCTCGTTCCAGGAGTCACAGGAACGAAGAATCCTCGCGGAACGAGATATGAGATCAAGTGATCGAGCGAGACCCCCGCAGGACATCGAACTATCCCTCGATCACGGTCGAGATCGATATTGTCGACGTCTTGGGCGAGACCGAGAACCAGACCTCCCCCATTCTGAGCGGCGTCACCGTATGCTCGCCCAAGCCCCCTCATGATGGCACCCTGACGACCAGCTGACGAGAGTAGATCGCGAGCTGTCGAGCGAGTCAAAGTGCCAACCTTGGCGACCGAAGGAGAAGTGTTTCCCCATCCCGCCAACAAACGGTTGTGTGATTCGGTAGCCATGAGCCCTGGCATGCTACTGAGTTTTCTGAAGTAGGAAGATCGTCACGATGCCATCGACTCCATGAAATCCAGCGATTTCATGACACCCTGCGATTTCACGTGACATAGACACCGAGGCTGAAGATGACAACCCAGACCACTCCGAGAACCTGCAAAGGACGATCCGCAGAAAATACTTCCTCGGGGGCGGAACCGCGTCCAAGATCCAGGACGAGGAGATACCGGAGAAGTGCACCGAGCATCGGCACGATCGAAAGCTCGTAGAAGGGCCACGTCGCGCCTGAGATCTCCTTGGTGGCAAATGCCCACATGCAATAGGCCACAAGAGTCGCCGAGAGACTGATCGTCACGACAGTACGAAGAAAGCTCGCACTGTAGGTTGCAAGTGTCGCCCGTGTTTCACTGTTGCCGCGCCCAACCTCGGAGATTTCAGCGAATCGCTTGCCAGCGACTATGAAGAGAGCCCCGAAACTCACACAGATCAAGAACCAGTTGCTCATCTCGACATGAGTGGCCTGTGCACCAGCGATCGCACGAAGTACGAAACCGCTTGCAACAGCCATCAAGTCGATGACTGCCACGTTCTTGAAGATCGAAGAGTAGAAGGTTGTCAGGGCGACGTAAATGACCATTGCAAGACCTGCACGCCATTCGACGAAAAAACCTGAGGCACAACCGAGGATCATCAGCAGCGAACCGGCCACCAACGCGTGACGTCTCGTGATTCGTCCTGCCGCAATCGGACGATCCTTCTTGCGAGGATGCTTCGCGTCCTGTTCCGCGTCGAGGACGTCATTCAAGTAGTACGTCCCGCTCGAAGCCAGACAGAATGCGACGAAGATCGCAACCGCTGGCGCAAACGAGGTGAAATTGTCGAGAACCCCAGCAGCTCCAGGAGCTGCGAAGACGAGAACATTTTTCAACCACTGCTTGGGACGGGCTGTCTGCACGTGATCCAAAAGCGAGGCACGACTCATGACCATGTCTGTTTCTTCCTTCCGAGAAAATGAGGGTGATCAGCCATTGCGAGTAACTCACGGTCACCAGCTGAGTCGCCATATGCGTACAGCGCGACAGCTTCCAGTTGATTCACTTTCAACCAATGTTTCAATCGGCGCGACTTCTCGGGCCCTCTGCAGTTGCCGTCCACGAGTCGACCAGTCGCTCTTCCATCTCCACCGAACTCCAATTCCGAGGCAATGACAAAATCCACACCCAACTCCTCACCGATCGGACGAAGGTAGTGGCCGTACGAGGCAGACACGATTCCTGTGCGATGTCCCATTTGCTGGTGCCATTGCAGGGTTGCAAGCGTGTCCTGACGGAGCCAATCGTCCAAAACGATCCGCGAAAATTCCACGGATGCGGACTCGATCAACTCTCTTTCCAGACCCCTGAATACTCCCGCTGTGACAATGGCCTTGATCGCATCACGATCTCGTCGAAGAGCCGCCATGCCGAGCCTCGGCAGTGAGATCAGGACGCGACGCGAGGACGAGAACGACAAGCATGAGCGAATGAACGGAACCACACAATCTCGGGTGGAGAGCGTCTTGTCGAAATCGAACGCTGCCACACCTTCGGAGGCCACGGATGAGGAGCTCAACATGTCGCTTTCGACCCTAGTGGATACTGCTTCGACGAATCGTCTCCCTCACTGTCCACCATTGAGGCCAGCTCTTGTCGACAACATTCGGAACGTCGATGGTGACCGATTGGCGCTCGAGCGCAATCAACGACCAAGCCATTGCCAGACGATGGTCGTGATGAGTATCCATCATTATGGGTTCCACCGGCACGGACTCGAGAGGGAAAATCTCCAAACCGTCCGCGTATTCGACCGCGTGTCCACCTATGGCTTCGATGCCCGACACCAGATCTCCGATTCGATCGCTTTCCTTGCCACGAATGAATCCAACATTTCGAATGCGCGTCGGACTCGCTGCGAACAGCGCAACGACAGCAATCGTCGGAACAAGATCTGAAACATCGGACATGTCGATGTCGATTCCCGAAAGGGCCCCGGACCGAACGAGAGCGCAATACCCACCCGCGGTCTCGACTCGACATCCCATCTCTTCCAGAATCTCGAGAATTCGAATGTCCCCCTGCAACGAATCGCGCCTCAAACCGTGTACCAACACTGTGCCGCCAGTGATCGCTGCCGCAGCCAGAGGATACGAAGCCGAACTCGCGTCGGGCTCCACCTCGAATTCCGCACCCACATAACGTCCCTCAGGGATGCATACACGGGTCTCATCGATGGTCACGCCGCGCACTCCGAACGCAGACATGACCCGTGATGTCATCGTCACATATGGCTTGGAGATGAGTGGCGTGGTCAACTCGACTTCGAGTCCGCCATCGAGATACGGACCGATCAACATCAGTGCTGTCAGAAATTGACTGCTGACATCGCCCCTCACGCCAACCGTGCCACCATGCAGATCGCCACGATGCAAGCGGACTGGGAGTCGGTCCGCTTCTTCGAGAGATTCGACACGAGCACCGAGTGCACGAAGAGCCGAGTGGAGATCCCCCATTGGTCGTCGACACAAGGCCGGTTCGCCAGTGATCGTGGTGGGTTCAGGACCGAGGGCTGCAACTGCCGTCATGAACCGCGATGTGGTCCCAGCTAGCCCAGCATTCAACTCGGTGCCACCACGCACTTCCCCATCACATCCCTCTATCCGAACGCTCGATTCTTCGATATCAACACGGACGTCAATCGAGGCCAGACAGTCGAGCATCCTGGCTGTGTCATCTCCCGGGGCAACGTTGACGACGTGACTCGATCCGCTCGCAAGAGCTGCACAGATCAGAGCACGATTCGAAATGCTCTTCGAGCCTGGTACGAATACCGAAGCATCAATCGGACCCGACGCGGTCAACAGTGGTGAGTTCACGGAGTTTGGAGCCATCGAATTTCAGTCCAATCGTTGAATCGAAGGTCGGAATCCACGTGCGATCAGGCCGCCCCGAAACACCTCGATGCTGCTCGCCTCGATGAGAACGACAGCGATTCCCCGATCCCCCTCCGACGAGTGAACGACCTCGAAGTTCGAGATGTTCACTCCGAGTTCCGCCGCCAGTGTGAAGACCTCAGCTGCAGATCCAGGTCTGTCAGGAATCGGAATACGGACTTCGGCAACTTCGGCAAGGGACATGACCCGGCTCGGTAGGTTCGCTCGCGCTTCCCGTGCCAGCGACAACCGTCTGAGCAATTCACTTCGATCACCAGAAGCAACTGCCCGGCGCATCTCCTCAAGACCTTCGATCAGCGACCCCAATTCTCTGACGATTGCATCCTTGTTGTCGGCACAGATGTCGAGCCAGATGGCGGGATGACCCGAGGCGATTCGAGTCATGTCACGAAAGCCACCGGCAGCAAGTCTCAACAAGGCGACATGCTCCGAGGACTTGTCATTTGCGAGCACCATGAGCGTTGCCGCGGTCAAGTGGGGCACATGGCTCACGATCGCTACGAGCGCATCGTGTCTCGCTGGATCGAGACCGACCACTTCTGCGCCGAGTTCGTTCACCACTTCAGCCACCAGCGAAAAAGCTGAATCAGCAGTTTCTTGAGTCGGAGTCAACACCCATACAGCTCCTTCGAAGAGGTCCGGATCTGCTCCATCCAAACCCTCGAGTTCGCTTCCAGCCATCGGGTGTCCGCCGACGAACCGCTCGCTCGAGATCTCGGAAAGGACTACCCCCTTCACACTGCCGACATCTGTGACCACCCCAGTCGTCGCAGCCAACGCTCGGCGAACCTCTTCCGGGACCGAGTTGACTGGTACGGACACGAAGGTGATGTCTGCGCTCGGATCGAGACCGACGCTGGCAATCAAATGTTTCGATAGAGCAAGCTCACTTCGTGAGCGATCCCGATCCTCGCCGGAAACATGCCAGCCTCGGCGGGTCAGAGCTGCGCACAGTGAACCTCCGATCAGTCCGAGCCCGAGGACGTTGGCTCGTTTCACTGGGAGATTCATCGCTTCGATCGTACCGTCCGAGCCTTCATGCGACCGACTGGGTGAGGGCTCGGATCTCGTCCAGGGTCAACTGTCTCCATTTTCCGGGCGCCAAACCTCGATCTCGCAAAGGCCCAATCCGCACACGAACGAGCCGAATCACAGGGTGTCCCACGGATTCGCACATCCTACGAACCTGCCTGTTCCGACCCTCGTGGATGACGATACGCAAGACTCCATCTGCGGGCTGGGTGACCTTTGCCGGAGCGGTCATCTGATCGTCGATCACGATCCCCTCTCGGAGTCGACGCAGCGCGCCTGCCGATACTCGACCTCCGGCCACCTCAGCGACGTACTCCTTTTCGAAACCGCCACTCGGATGCGAAATGCGCTGCGCGAGAGCACCGTCATTCGTGAGAAGGAGAAGTCCCTCCGTGTCGTAATCGAGCCTCCCGACGGAGAAGACTCGCGGCTCTGCAGGAACGAGATCGAGCACTGTGGGTCGACCTTCTGGATCGCTGGATGTCGTGACCACACGCGATGGCTTGTTCAACAAGTAATAGACGAGACCTGGACGAATACCGATCTCAACTCCGTCGACCTCGACTGTGTCGGTATCCACCTGTACCCGCCGACCCAATTGTGCGAGATCTCCGTTGACACGCACCCGTCCCTCTGTGATCATTTCCTCACAAGTTCGCCTCGACCCGAAGCCGTGCGCAGCAAGGACTTTCTGGAGGCGCTCTCCCGACGGCAGAAGCGCATTGGACTCGGACATCTGCTCCCAAAGAGGCTTTTCGTAATCGGGTGCCACAGTTCGCCTAGGTCGAGGTTGGGTCGTCCGACCCCGTGTGCTCGTCGGCTGCCGATGGAATCACACGCAAACCCAATTCAAGGGCTTCGACCACGTCTGCCTCAGGCATGAATTCGGCTATCGGTGGTAGATCGTTGATCGAATCGATTCCCAACTTCTCCAAGAAGAGTGGAGTCGTCGCCCACAACACTGCCTGCCCCGGTCCAGGGTCACGACCCGCCTGATCGATGTATCCGCGCGACTGAAGAGTGCGAAGGACCGCATCAGGATCCACTCCGCGGATCGAAGCGATCTGAGCACGTGAAATCGGCTGTTTGTAGGCGACGATTGCAAGCGTTTCGAGTGCGGCGCCCGACAGTCGGGCTCGTTGACCATCGAGAATGAAGCGCTCCACATAGGCGGCGACATCGGGGTGGGATTGATACCTGTACCCACCTGCAACCTTGGTCAATTGGAAACCGTGACCAGCCTCATCGTAGGCAGTCGCCAACGACTCACAGATTGCGACGACGGAGTCCGGCGAAATCTCCAGGATCTCCGCCAGCAGGTCCGGGGAGACGGGATCGGTTGCAACGAGCACGATTGCCTCAAGCGCACGCACCGTCGATGCATCAAGAGGTTTGGACGAAGCATCGTCGGCGTCATCGACATGATCCTCGGTCTCTTCGCCCGGTTCGACGTCCAAAAGATCAACGGGTTCTTGGGGCTCGATAGTCATCGTTCAGCCTTCGTAATCGTCGAATGTGAGGGATGCAGTTGCCATGTCATTTCCGATCCACGCGATGTCGATATCACCGAAACGTTGGGGCTGTTCCATCTCGACCAATCCTTGTTTGAACAATTCGAGGAGCGCAAGGAAACGCACGATGATTTCCATTCTCTCCACCAGATCGGCAGTCAAGCGGCGAAACGAGATACGACCTACTCTGGGAAGTTCATCGAGCAACTCGGTCATCGCATCAGCAACATTGGCTCGAATCACCGAAACGTGGAAAAGATCGACATGAGGTATCGGTTTTGGGGTCAGTGCTCGGAGGAAAGCCGCTCCCACGTGCCGGGGTGTGACGCCTTCGAGAAGGTCCGGCATCAAGTCGGCAAATCGCTCATCGGGTCCGCAACGACGCGGGTATGCGAGGTCGGCGATATCTGCCATTCGTGAGAAGACCGAACCGACATCTTTGAACGTCTTGCACTCGAGCAGCCGCGACAGGAGGAAGTCTCTCTCCTCCCAGAGACCGAGTTCCTCGTCCAACTCGACATCTTCCCGTCCGGGTAGGAGTCGACGCGCCTTCAACTCCACAAGGGTTGATGCGATGAGAAGGAACTCCGTGGCAACTTCCAGATCCAACGACTGCATCTTTTCCAATTCGGTCAGATACGCGTCCACGATGATCGTCAGGGACACTTCATAGATGTCCACCTGCTCACGCAGAATCAGGTGCAAAAGAAGATCGAACGGGCCCTCGAAGACGGGGGTTGACACTTCGACAGCCACAAACACAGGCTAATGCCCCACCCCTGTCGGCCATATACACAAAGTCATTCCCGGTACACGGATGACGAACGGTAATCTCGACCTGTGTCACGAGTCCTGTCCTGCATTCAGCCCACAGGGAAGGTGCACCTGGGCAATTACCTCGGTGCATTGCGCCAATGGGTCATTGGCCAGTCGGACTACGACGCCTTCCACGGAATCGTCGACCTTCACGCATTGACCACGACTGATCGGCCTGGAGTCGTCGGAGATCAGACGCTAGAACTGGCAGCCACACTGTTCGCAGTCGGGCTCGACCCAGAGATCGCCACAGTTTTCGTTCAGAGCCACGTGCCCGAACACTCGCAGCTGTGCTGGCTCATGGAGTGCACGGTCTCCTATGGAGAGCTGAGTCGCATGACGCAGTTCAAGGACAAGGCGGCCAAACGTGAAGCTGATTACGTCTCGGCAGGACTGTTCACCTACCCAGCGCTTCAAGCGGCGGACATTCTCCTCTACGACGCTCACGAGGTTCCCGTCGGAGAAGACCAACGGCAGCATGTCGAGATCACCCGCGACATCGCTGTTCGATTCAACAGCCGTTTCGGAGACACGTTCGTCCTACCCAAGGTCGTCACTCCACGCTCGGGAGCAAAGGTCACTGATTTGCAGGATCCAACTGCGAAGATGTCGAAGTCGAGCAGTTCAGATGCGGGAATCATCTATCTGCAAGACGACCCGGACACGATCATCAAGAAGTTCAAGCGTGCAGTGACGGACTCTGAATCCGAGGTTCGATTCGATCGAGTGACGAAACCGGGAGTGTCGAATCTTCTCGAAATCCTTGCTGCCTGCACCGACTCGACTCCGGAAAAAGTTGCAGATTCCTACTCCCAATACGGCCCTCTCAAGATCGATGCAGCGCACGCTGTCATCGACCTTCTCCAGCCCATCCAACATCGTTATGCGGAGTTGATGGGAGACCGGGGCGAAATGGCTCGCCTCTTGCACGTGGGAGCAGGGAAAGCTCGATCAGTTGCGTCGGCGACGCTTGCGAGGGCCTACAGGAACATCGGTCTCCTCCCCTTGGGGTAGAGCGACAGCCTCGATTTCAGAGATCGTCTGCCGCTTTCAAACGAGCAACAGCATCGACGGTTCCGATGCCAACGATGAGATCGCACACCTTTGGATCTACACCACGCTCACGGCACATTCGAGAACCGATCCTCTCGTGATCGTGATACTCCTTGAAACGCTCGGTCCGAGAGCCGATGATCGTCGCAAGGACGCGTTCACCCAGATTCAGAGACGATCGCGTCTTACCGACATCGTGCAGGAACGCAGCAGCGATTTCATAGCGCTCCACCCGAGGATGCTGCTCGGTCAAGCGGCGAGCAACCCCGTATGAATGAACTCGATCGAGCGGTGGCATCGAGATCCACAGTGAGAACTCTGACTCATCGAGTTGCATTCGTGCCCAGTTGACATCGGCTTCGGAAAGATCTCGAACGGCAATCGACTCGTAAAAACGACGAGCAAGGTGGAACGGATATCTGAAGGAAGGAGCGTTCACGATCGACGAGAAACCTGAGATCTCGGATGCGACTGACGATATTCCTCGAGCAAATGTTCCTGTGAAACCTTCGTGTACACCTGAGTCGTCGAGATGCTCGCGTGTCCGAGCATCTCCTGTACGATGCGCAGGTCCGCGCCATGGTCGAGCATGTGGGTTGCACAGGAGTGACGGAGAACGTGAGGCGACAAGTGGTTCCTCAGACCGACTTGATCCCCGCGCCTCATCACGATCGCCCACGCCGCCTGTCTGCCGAGTCTCCCACCTCTCTTGTCGATGAACACCGCAGTGGAATCATTTCGATTTCTCCAATGCGTCGGGGTGAGGCGCTCACGTCCGATGTCGAGCCAGACTCGCAAGGTTCGCCGAGCCATGTGGCCGAGAGGGACGATTCTTTCCTTTGCCCCCTTGCCGTAGAGGCGAACAAGACCCGAATCATGATCGATGTCGGCCAGATCGAGGCCACACACCTCCGAAATCCGTGCTCCTGTCGCGTAGAGAAACTCGAGGAGGGCTCTGTCTCGCAATGCGATTGGATCGTCACCAGTCACCGATCCGAGCAACCTCTCCACTTCTTTTTCGGTGAGCGGTTTCGGGATCCCGGAAGGAACCTTGACACCTTCGAAATCGGCCGAGATGTCCTTCGTGCGCCGACCTTCCACGAACTGGAACTTGTGAAGAGACCGCACCGAGGTCATCTTGCGCGCAATGGTCGACGAAGCCAAGCTCCGCTCCGACAAGTGCCTTGCATAGGAGTCGACGTCACCCGGAAGGGCATCGTCGACATCCCGTCCGATACCTGTCAGCCATGTTCGATACTCGTGAAGGTCACCTCGGTAGGCCTCGAGTGTGTTTGCCGAACGCCCACGTTCCGCGAGGAGCCAAGTCAGAAACTCCACGATGTCGGAGTGCAGCGGTGTCGCCTCGATCGATGATCGGTTCTTGGGCCTCACGAGCATCCATCGTAGATCGCCATCAAAAGCCCGGACTTTCCGCTTTCAGTGCTCTCTCAGCCAACAACAATCCGATCACTGATTTCGCATCCTTGATCCGACCTTCGACCACCATCTGGACAGCCTCTCGCAATGGAAGCGTCAGCACTTCCATGTCGAGTTCCTCTGGACCATGGCCAGTTCTCTGCTCGAACTGAAGTGAGGTCCCGAGATAGATGTGCAGGACGGCGTCTGTCATGCCAGGCGAGGGAAAGAAACTGTGCAACAGGTCGAGAGAGCGAGCCCTGTATCCGGTTTCCTCGAGCAATTCCCGCTGAGCTGTCTCCTCCAGCGGCTCCCCTTCGATATCGCGCATCCCAGCGGGAATCTCCAGCACGTAGTCATCGAAAGCGGCTCGATACTGCCTCAGTAACACCACGTCGACCGAAGCACTCTGAGCGTCGAGAATCGGAACGACAGCGACCGCCCCTGGAGAACGGACAATGTCCCTGTGGAAGGTTTCACCATCTGGTGCGCGAAACGTTCCCGTCACCACCCGCCAGAGATGTCCCTGGAAGGCGTGCTCATCTCCTTCGTGACGGAAGCCTTTCCGTTCGCGACCGGATCGACCCTCCACGCTCAGGTACGCACCCCAGCGTTCTCGGTCCTGGGTGTGCTGCGGCTGTCGGCGCGCGCAAGCGCCGACTCGACCAGTCCCTTGAACAGCGGATGCGGGCGATCAGGTCGACTCTTGAACTCGGGATGAGCCTGAGTGCCGATCCAGAACGGATGGTCCAAGAGTTCGATGAATTCGACAAGTCGCTTGTCAGGAGAGGTGCCGGAACAGAGGAAACCCGCTCCCTCGAAGCGGCTTCGGAATTGACTGTTGAACTCGAATCGGTGACGATGCCTCTCGCTGACCACTGTCTCGCCGTAGGCCTGCGCAACTTTGGAGTCTGGCTGAAGCACTGCGTAGTACGCCCCGAGCCTCATCGTTCCACCCTTGTCTGTTACATCTCGCTGGTCGTTCATGATGTCGATCACGGGATACTGAGTCGAGGGGTCGAACTCCGTCGAGTGAGCGTCAGTCAGACCGAGAACGTGACGAGCGAATTCGATCGTCATGACTTGCATTCCCAAACACAAGCCGAGACATGGCAACCGATTCTCTCGGGCATATTCGGCTGCAGCGATCTTGCCCTCGACCCCTCGAACGCCGAAACCTCCTGGGATGACCATGCCATCGAGATGGGACAGACGACCTTCAGCGAGCAGACCCTCGACTTCCTCTGCCTGGATCCAATCGATGTCCACGTTGGCGCCCAAATGGAATCCGGCATGTTTGATGCTCTCCGCCACAGAGAGGTACGCATCGTGTAAATCAATGTATTTCCCGATCAAGCCGATACGCACCGGACGAGTCGCTCTCTCCACCATCTCCACCACGCTTGCCCAGGAAGAGAGATCGGGTTCAGCCTCGATCCGGAGGGTTTCACAAACGACTGCGTCGAGTCCCTCGTCGTGCAGCACAAGCGGCAACTCGTAGATGTTTCCCACGTCTGCGGCATTGACCACAGCTCGCTCGTCGACATCGCAGAGATTGGAGACTTTGCGCTTCAGACTCTGACTCAACGGCTCTTCGCTTCGACAGACGATCACATCCGGTTGGATACCTCGGCTTCTCAACTCGGTCACCGAATGCTGGGTCGGCTTCGTCTTTTGCTCTCCGGAAGGACCGATGAATGGGACCAGAGTGACATGGATGTAGCAGACATTGTCGCGTCCTGCCTCTTTGCGATACTGCCGAATGGCTTCGAGGAACGGAAGAATCTCGATGTCGCCAACTGTTCCTCCGACCTCGGTGATGACTACGTCGACGTCATCAGTCGCCATTTTGCGGATACGCCTCTTGATCTCATCAGTGATGTGAGGAATGACCTGCACCGTCTTGCCCAGGTAGTCACCGCGTCTCTCTGCTGCGAGAACGGCCTGGTAGATCGATCCGGTGGTGGCGTTCGAGTTGCGAGTCAAATTTTCGTCGATGAAACGTTCGTAGTGACCGAGATCGAGGTCAGTTTCTCCGCCGTCATCGGTCACGAACACTTCACCGTGTTCGAACGGATTCATGGTTCCGGGATCGACGTTGATGTACGGATCCAACTTCTGCATGGTGACACGCAAACCGCGAAGTTTCAGAAGTCGCCCGAGAGACGAGGCAGTGAGGCCCTTGCCGAGAGAACTCGCCACACCACCCGTCACGAAGATGTGCTTCGACATCGCGCCCTCCCGTTCTCAACACTCACAACGGGAGATCACCATACCGCGTCCAGCAAGGTCTCCGATGCATCCACGAACTCGAGATGTGAATCCGAAACCCTCGGAGTCTTCTCTGCAAGCCAACGAGATAGAGGCAGTTCATATGCCACTATCTCGACTCTCGAGCGAGTGCCGAGAATCTCACCTCGGTCGAGCAAACTCCTCAGCGAGACGACCAAGAAGCCAGAAGTTCCTCAGCATGGTCGCGAGCTCGGGCACTGTCGGGGTGGCCCGAAAGCATGCGCGCGACCTCGTCGATCCGGGTCTCGCCGACAACATTTCGAACCTCGGTGCGGGTCGTCTGCGCTTCCGTACTGCCGACCACATCCTTCGAAATCACCAGATGTTGGTTCGCTGCTGCGGCTACTTGTGCAAGGTGGGTCACGACCAGGACCTGATGTGTCCCAGCGAGTCGAGCCAAACTCCCAGCCAGCGCATTCGCTGCTGAACCCCCGATCCCGGCATCGACCTCGTCAAAAATCAGAATGGGCGGCCCTTGAGACAGCACGAGCCGAATTGCCAGCATTGTCCGAGCGAGCTCGCCTCCCGATGCGACTTTCGAGAGTTGAGCGAGCGGTGAGCCAGGGTTCGAGCTCATCAGCATCGTCACCTCGTCAGCGGGATCGTCACCATTGACGGTCACCTCGAGAATTGCACGTGGCATGGCCAATTCGGGGAGGTGAGACGTGATGTCCCGACCCAACGAGGCCGCGGCTGCTCGCCTTGTCGCCGCAACCACCGCGGCCGCCGATCTCTCCTCAACCACAACTCGACTGCGTTCCTGTTCGAGTTCGAGAACACGGCTTTCATAGGACTCGAGCTCTTCGAGGCGGGCGCGACTGCTCTCGAGAAACTGCAGCACGTCTTCCAAGTTCTCCCCATACTTGCGACACAGGTCCCGGATCATCTGCCGACGGTTTCTGATCTCGTCGAGCCGCTCTGGATTCTCCTCACTCGATTCGCTTCGTGTTCGCAGATCACTCGAAATATCGGTCAACTCACCCTGCACGGCCGCCAAACGCTCTCGGATTTCGGAGAATGCCGAACGCTGAGCCAGGGCCGCAAGAGCCGAACCGATCGCGTCCGACGCTCCCCCCTCGTCGGAGAGTGCGCTCTGAGCGAGAAGTGCCGCTTGGCGATGTGCGACGACATCGGACAACAGCGACTCTTCCGCTTCGAGTGCCGAGTCCTCAGTCGTATCGACGATATGCGCTGCCGAGATCTCATTCACCTGAAACCTCAACAATTCGACTTCACGAAGTCGCGAGCGCGAATCTCCGCCAATCGCCGCAAGAGCGAAGTCGATTTCGGCGAGTTGTGCGCGAGCGGCCCGAAGAGGTTCGAGATCGGTCTTGGCATATTCATCGAGTGCCTGTCTCTGCACCGAGGCCGCGAGAAGACTCTGATGGGCGTGCTGTCCATGAAGGTCGACGAGTCGAGAACCGAGTTCGGCGAGTTCGCCCACTGTCGCCAAGCGGCCATTGATGTAGGCACGTGACCTCCCGTCAGCGGGCACTACGCGAACGACCACGAATTCCTCGTCCCCGAACACGAAACGCCCTTCGATACGAGCCTCGGAAGCACCGGCCCGGACACGCCCAGGGTCGGCTCGCTCACCGATCAGCAAGTTGATTGCCTCGACGATCATGGTCTTGCCTGCTCCGGTCTCACCTGTCAGCGCGATCAGACCTGACCCGAGAAGCAAGTTCACGGATTCGATGATTCCAAGATTGGAGACCCGAAGTTCAGTCAGCATCGTTTGCAACCCATCTCAAACTGTAGATATCACGATTTGTACATATCACGATGTGTACTCGCAGCGATTTGCCCGTCTCACGATTTCTGCCGATCACCGATCAGCCAAACCGAACTTCGCCTTCAAAACCTGATGGAAGCGATTCGGCTCGAGACGAACGAAAACAGCGGGAGATGCCGACGTTCGACATCGCACCGAATCTCCGACAGCGAGTGAGCACACTTCTTGTCCGTCCACTGCCATCACCACTTCCCTGTCGCCAACGACTTCCACGTCCACGGTTTCCGTCGAATCGAGGACCAACGACCGATCGAAGAGCATGTGGGGAGCAAGCGGAGTGAGCAGGATCGCCTGATGGGTCGGTGAAACAATCGGGCCGCGCGCGGAAAGGGCGTAAGCGGTCGAACCCGTGGGCGTTGCCACGAGCAGTCCATCGGCTTGAAATGTGGTGAAGGGAACATCGTCGATTCTCACCCCGAGCCGAATCGTTTGACCCGACTTCGTCTTCTCGAATGATGCCTCATTGAGTGCCCGATGGAGGTGACGACGGCCATCTCGATGCTGTACCTCGATGTCGAGAACGAGTCTGTGCTCAGTGACATACTGTCCCGAGAAGAAACGGTTCAGACTGTCTTCGAGATTGATCGGCTCGACCTCGGCGAGATAGCCGAGGAGTCCGACATTGACTCCGAGAACGGGCACGGGAAGTCCATTGACGAGGGAAACCGCCCTCAACATGGTTCCATCACCCCCAATACTCAAGACGAGATCCGCTGTGGAGAACGGATCATCGCGAGGCTCGAGTTGATCGATCCCGAGAACTGCAATGTCCTCCGGGAGCGCAACCACCGTGTGACCGTGATCTGCCAACCAGGTAACTGCTCGTCGAGCAGTTTGGCGGGCTTCTGGACGGTCGGATCGACCCACGACCGCAACTGTTGCCCGACGGATTTCAATCGCCGATGTCACTGACGAAGTCTCCCATGCAGGACACCGTGGAGAAGGAATTCTTTGTTGCCCTCCTGCCCGAGAATCGGCGAGGGAATCACCGCCGAAACCGACAGACCGAGCTCCTCGCAAGCCGAACCGACAGCAGTGCAGGCCCACTCATGCAGGCCCGGGTCAGTGATCACGCCTCGACCACGGGACACCTCATCTCGGCCAACTTCGAATTGCGGTTTGATCAGGGCGACAAGATGACCTTGATCCTTCAGCAATCCAACAAGAGCGGGGAGAACGATGGTCAGCGAAATGAACGAGAGGTCAGCCACGACTATGTCCACTGGTCCATCGATGTCGCTTGCTGCAACTCCTCGAATGTTGACTCGCTCGAGTACGGTCACCCGCTCGTCATGTCGAATCTTCGGGTGAAGTTGACCGTGACCGACATCGATGGCGATCACGGATCGAGCACCGTGCTGCAGGAGACAATCCGTGAATCCACCAGTCGAGGCGCCCGCATCCAGAGCAGTCAAACCTTCGACAGAAAGCGCGAACTCCTCGAGAGCCGCAAGAAGCTTTTCCCCTCCTCGGCTCACGAATCTCCTTGGAGGAACGCTCAGAACCACGGCGTCGGCCGGAGCAACCATGTGAGCAGCCTTCGCAGCGACTGCCCCATTGACCAGAACCCGCCCCGCTTGAATCATCTCCAGAGCTTCTTGGCGGCTCGAGACCAATTCTCTGCGAACGAGCTCAGAGTCGAGTCTGCACCGCGGAGCCATCGAGAATGTGTGTCAGTCGGGTCAGATACCAGCAATTGCCGGATTCGAATCAATCCCTGAACCATCGGTCGTGCTCGCAGGTGTACCCGCAATGTCGACGACCACCCCTGGATCAGCCGCCGATTCATTGAAACGTCGCTCGTTCTTTGCGGCTTTCTTTGCGGCCTTCTTGTCGTTCTTCTTCTTGCCCTTCACCGGCTTTTCAGACTCGTCGCTGCTCTCATCACCAGTGGACCGAGATGCGAGCGAAAGCAGGTTCGTACGAGTCGTTTCCAGTGCTCTCCCCAAATAATCGACCTGCCTTTCGAGGTCGTCGATCCGCGCGGCCATCTTGGTCATCTGTCGAGCCATTTCATGTTGGACCGAAGAGGCCAAACCCTCGGCTGTGCGAACGCTCGCTTTGGCAACATCCCCGACGACACGTTCGACTTCACGGCGGCGCTCATCAGCGAGACGCAGAATGTCCTGAACGAACTTTTCCGCTGTCTCAGGGTTCATGGGCGTCAGAGTGTCGAGCAACTTCTTGATTGATTCACGGTTCACCAGGTTCTTCGCCATGCGGTCATGGTACCCGAGCTCGAAACACCTGTCTCCGAGGCCTTCTGGCACGACCCCAAGTCCGTCCGAGACGCAGATCAGTTCCCTCTGTTTGCGAGTATCAGCTCAGCGACCATCCAGAGAGAAGGAGCATCGAAATCACAGGATTCGATGTTGCTCGCAGAAATGTCCTCCGCTGAGACCTCCGAACGCACCAGGCCGAAACGACACCCGAGTTCTCGAGCAAACTTTCCATCCGTCGAGATGCGATCCCCGATCATCACGGTCGAAGAATCCACTCCTGCTACCGCTGAGCGAACGAGAGTGGCCATCGCCCGATGAGGTTTTCCTGCAATGAGTGGGGTGACACCACTTGCTGCTGCGACCGCGGCAACGATGCTCCCTCCACCAGGGATGGGACCCTTCGGTGTCGGGTACGTCGCATCTGTGTTCGAGGCGATGAAACGAGCTCCATGCCGGATTGCCTCGTGGGCGCGCCGGAGAGCCTCGTAATCGAATGAGCGGTGGAAACCGACGACAACAGCCTCCACGCCCTCCTTCTCCGCGTCGTAATCAGCCATTGAAATCGGGTGCGCCTCGCGATCTCGAACAGCCTCGACCAGCCCGGGTCCACCACAGACGAGGACTCTCGAAGATGGTTGGACGAGAGATGCTGCTGCCATGGCCGAAGTTATGACATCCCCCGCTGCTGGAATCCCGATGTCTTCGAGATGCAACTCCTGTTCACGCTTCGTGGCGTAAGAGTTGTTGGTCACGAAGACCACCCGATATCCCTCGGACCGGAGCAGAGACACGGCCTCTGAGGCCCGCGGAAGTGCCTGTCGGGCCAGCCAAACAACGCCGTCGATATCACACAGAACGACCTTCTGAACACGTGAGCTGGTCGAGGACGCATCTGACGTTGACAAGACAACCAACTCCGATTCAAGAACTCAAATTCGATATTCCAGCACGGAATCTACTGCGGGCTCTCGTCGACCGGATCGACTCGTATCGATCGCATTGCTCACCATTTCGTTGGATCTGCCCAATACTCCATTCCGCTGGAGCAAAGATGACAGGCTGTAGGAATGCCTCGCTTCGAACCATTTCGTGCTCTGCGGTACGCCCCTGATCTCATCAGCGAGGTGACCGCCCCTCCCTACGATGTCCTTTCACCGAGCGACAGAAATGTTCTCGCACAGAGGCATGTCGACAACATCGTCCACATCGACCTACCTCTCGAATCCGACGGACCCACCCGATACACGATGGCAGCAGGACGACTGAATTCATGGCTCTCGAAGGGTGTGCTCACGATCGACGAGACTCCATCACTCACCGTGTATCGAATGAAGTTCCTCGACAGCCGGGGCCGCTCACGTTCCACTTCCGGGGTGATCGGGGCTCTCGAAGTCGTCGACGAAAATGCAGGTGGCGTTCTGCCTCACGAGCGAACCACGCCGAAGGCAAAGACGGATCGTCTCGACCTGACTCGTGCCACCGAATGCAACCTTTCTCCTGTCTGGGGTCTGTCACTCGGCTCCGGATTGACATCTGCGCTCACCGAATCCGGTGAGCCAATGGGCTCCGTCGATGTCGACGGTGTCGTACACAGTTTCGAGCGAATTTCCGAACCTTCACGAATCGCCGAGATTTGTGCCGCTATTTCGGCACACGATGTCGTCATCGCCGATGGACATCACCGCTACGCAATCAGTCGCACGTACCGAGACGAATTGCGGTTGGCCCACTCTCCGATTGCATCCGCTGCGGAACTGACGATGACTTATGTCGCTGAACTCGTCGAGGAGCAATTGAGCGTCGCCGCCATCCACCGTCTCTATGACATCGCTGACACGAGCGCGTTCGACTCCGCCATACGCGATCACTTCGACATCATCGACAGTCCGCCCCTGACTCCCAAGATCACCGACTGGATGGAATCGAATGGCTGTTTGGTCCTGCTCCGACCAGAACAGAGTCCAATCGCTCTTCGTCCTCGAGATGTGGCCTTTGCCGGTGTCAGAGACCTGGACGGCAGCCGACTGGAGCACGCGCTGCGCAACTGCAAGCACGAAGTCCGCTATCAACATGGAGTTGCCGAGGTCACCGAATTCATCCGTTCTCGTGCTGCCGACGCCGCCGTCCTGATTCGACCGGTCACCGTGGATGAAATCAGACGCACCGCTCGCGAGCACGAACTCATGCCCCCGAAGTCGACCTTCTTCACTCCGAAGATCCTGACCGGTGTGGCACTTCGACCTCTCTCACCCTGAGAAACACGCAAAACCCTTCAGGTCGAAGATGCTTGATAGATCTCCTCAATTGTTCGATCGAGTGTCGCATCGAACTCTTCGTCCGATTGCTGTGCGCTCAATCCTTCGGTGAGGGCACGCGAAAAACTGGCAATGACCCCCGGGTTACGGCTCAAACGTGCATTCGCCTCATCTCGGCTGTAACCGCCGGAGAGAGCGACTACTCGGAGAACTCCTTGATGATCGACGAGATTTTGATAGAACGCATCTCTTTCGGGAAGAGTCAACTTCAGCATCACCTCTGAACCAGACGAGTGCTGGGAAAGTTCAGACATGATTTCCTCGAGGAGGATGTGCTCACACTCCGACTTGTCGGGACTCTGAATATCGATCTCGGGTTCGATGATCGGCACGAGACCATGAGAGAGGATCTGACGACCGATGTCGAACTGCTGCGCCACAACGCTACGAATTCCCGACACCGAAGCTGTCTTGATGACTGATCGCATCTTCGTTCCGAAGATCCTGTAGCCAGCGGCCTTTTCGAGTAGGTCCGACAAATGAGGCATCGATTTCATTGTCTGAACACCATCGGACTCGTCGTTCAATCCCTTGTCCACTTTCAAAAACGGAACAACCTTCTTCGAAGTCCAGAGGAAATCAGCTGCTGGTACTCCGTCGATATCGCGTACCATCGTTCCTTCGAAGAGAATTGCTCCAAGCACCCTGCGTCCGTCGAACGCTGGGCTTTTGATCATTCGAGATCTCATTGCATGGATCATGTCGAACATCTCGGACTCGCCCGAATAGGAATCCTCGGAGACGCCATACAGTCGGAGTGCCTTC
>JBIIKC010000077.1:0-6177 GCA_044233375.1 Ilumatobacteraceae bacterium | reverse complement strand
CCTTCAAGGAAGAGATCGATGCACTTGTCGACTAACGGCGGAGTGCGAGTGATGTCCATCCCTCGACGTCGACGGAGTCGACTATTGCCAAAGGTGACAGTGCATTCACGACGTGGTCGTATCGATCACGAAGAACACCGCTGATCACCAAGGTTCCTTCGTCACCCAAGAGGCGAACCAGGTCTTCTGCGAGCTCGATGAGCACTGGGGCAAGAATGTTCGCCACGATGAGATCGAACCGCTCAGAGAGCGTGTCGAGACTGTCAAGCGAGACGCTCCACCGCCCGTCGACACCGTTGCGACTGGCATTGGCGCGCGAAACCTCCACAGACGCAGGGTTGATGTCGATTCCTTGGGCTCGACGCGCGCCGAGCAAGAGGGCGCTGATTCCAAGGACTCCACTTCCGCATCCGACATCCAGAATCGTCCCGCCGGATTGAAGCCTTTTCGATACGAGCGAGAGAGAACCCCGAGTGGTCGGATGATCGCCCATACCGAAGGTGGCTCCCGGATCGATGACGACCTCCAGTGCATTGCTTCTTTCGTTCGGCTGGGGGAGCCAGGCCGGAACAATTCTCAGTGACGGGGTGATCTCAATCGTCTGCGCAAATTGTTTCCAGGAATCGGTGATGGATGGATCGACGCGAGAGATATCCCATTGAAGAGATGGTGACCAATCACCGAACAAGTCCGCGAGACGTTGCAGAGTGTCGGCTTCCGTGGTTCCAAATGATGATCGAAGGAGAACACTTTCTCCGTCGATGTCGATCTCCTCCACACCCTGCACACCGTTCATCCAGAGAAGATCACAGATGAGGACTGCTGTCAGTGGATCTGCGACGGGAATGCTGAAGGTGACGATTTCGTCGATCATCCGGAAATCTCAGTCGATTCGACGGAGATCGGCCCGAAAGCGTGCTGCTCTTGCAACATACGACTGTGCAGCGAGGTTGATGTCCGAAGGGCGCGCGCGTCCTTCCTTGATCGTTGCAGGAGCACCCACAGCCAATGCGCCTGACGGAACCTCGGTACCGTTCAGAACGACAGAGTTGGCGCCAACGACTGCTCCGGTTCGAACGACGACTCGATGCATGATGATCGATCCATTGCCGATCAACGATCGGTCCTCGATGGTGCATCCTTCGAGATGGACGATGTGGCCGATCACGCAGTCGTCTCCGACGATGGTCGGCCAGATCGGAGTTGTGTGCAGAACCGATCCGTCTTGGATGGAAGTTCGCGCACCGATGCGGATCTCTCCATCGTCTCCACGGAGAACGGCACACGGCCAGATGGAGCTATTGGGGCCGACGGTGACCGAGCCAATGATCACCGCATCGGGATGAACGAAGGCGTGAGAGTCGATCGAAGGTTCGGCACTTCCGAGCGCATAAATGGGCATGTGAGCAAACTAACGGGGTCAGACGACATGAGGCTCGGCTCGTGACTTCCCGATAAGGTTTCGCCCATGTCCCGCAGGATCGACATCGAATTGACGAGTTCCAAACCAGACGGGTCGTGGACCTGGCGAGCGGCAGGGGCGCGTGAACCAAAAGGGGTGCTCGACTCGGCAATTCTCCCCCAGGGTTCCAAGGCTGGTGACGTATTCAAGGTCGAAGCCGAATTCGATATCGACGGAATCACGATCACGTCGGTTGTTCAGGGTCGTCAGAAGGCGGAAAAGGTGGAGACGATCACGATCGTCGGAGCGGATCGTCCGTTCGAACCTGTGACCCAACAACTCGCTCGTAAGCCCAAAGGCGATCGTCCGGACAGAGGTGAGCGACGTCGTCCCCGACCAGAAGGCGCAAGCCGCGAGCGATCGGGTGATCGAGGGCCTCGACGCCCCCGTTTCGAGGCTCCTCCCGAATTGCCGAAGCGTCCGAGGGCGAAGAGGCTGCGACCAACCAACGAGCATCGTCGGATCGTTCTCGAGGAATTGCCTGCCGACCAGCGTCCCATCGCTGAACTTGCGCTCCAGGGAATGCAGACGGTTCGTCAGCGCCTCAAGGAGGCAAATGCTCGTCTCGCTGAGGAAGGCAAACCGACCATGCCAGAGCAGTCGGTTCTTCAAATGGCAGAGAATCTGCTTCCCCGTCTTCGTGTCGCTGATTGGCTCGATCGCGCTCACGCTGCCGTCAAGGATCTGGAGCACCTCGATCTGAAGGATCTGCGCAGTGTGGTTGCAGCGGCGAATGATCCCCTGATCGAGCGCGCCGAGCAATGTCGAGATCTCGTGACGAAACTGCGCGAGGGACTGGCACAACGGGCTGATCAGGAGTACAAGAACTGGCTCGAGGACATCGATGCGGCGGTGGGAGTCGGGCGAATCGTGCGTGCCCTCAAACTGTCGGGTCAACCTCCGAAAGCAGGAGCGATCTTCCCCGAGGATCTCGGTCGTCGCCTTGCGGAAGCAACGTCGGCCAACTTGGTCGCCGATGCTTTGGCAGACCGTTGGATCGCTGTCCTCGAAGCGGCAGCTTTCGCTCCGATCCGGTCGATGATCAAGGTTGTCTCGAAACCCACGGCCCTCTCCCCCGAACTTGTCAAGACAGTCGAGCGTCTTGCTGGACTCCTTCCGCAGGTTGCGCAGGATCTCGGGATCGAGGTTTCGAAACCGAACCTCGCACCCAAGCCTCTCCGCCCGGTTCGACCCGCTGCCAAGAAGCTGCCACCGAAGCCTCCAGCCCCAGTTGCAGCTCAGCCGGCACCGATCCCGACTCCTGATGTCACCGAGTCGGCTCAGAGCACTGATGCACCATCGGCATCTGACGTCGTTCCGGCTACAGAGGGTGACTCGGCTTCGGAGAGTTGATTCGTCTCGATCTGGACGCCGTTGGGGTTGGGGTCGAATTGCCCCCGCCACTACGGTCGTAGTCATGACTGAGAACAGCGCACCAGACATCGTCACCTATGCCGTAGAGGGTCGCATCGCGATCATCACGTTGAATCGTCCCGAGGCTCGGAATGCCGTCAACGGGGACGTTGCCCGCGGGGTAGAAGCAGCAATCGACGCGCTCGAAGCCGATGATGAGGTGTGGGTGGGAATTCTCACTGCGAATACAAGTGGGCAAGATAAACCGGTTTTCTGTGCGGGAGCTGATCTGAAGGCAATCAACTCCGGTCAGGCTGGGGACCTGGCTACAGCCAAGGGTGGCTTTGCGGGATTCGTCTACCGGCAGCGCCGCAAGCCTGTCATCGTTGCCGTCGACGGCCTGGCGACCGCAGGAGGATGCGAGATCGTTCTCGGAGCAGATCTTGTCGTTGCCACGGAGCGCTCCTCGTTCGGCCTCGCAGAGGTGAAGAGAAATCTCATCGCTGGTGCTGGCGGCTTGTTCCGTCTTCCGCGAGCCATTGGCCAGGCAGCGGCAATGGAGATGATTCTGACGGGGGAACCAATTCCCGCGCGCCGTGCGTACGAGCTCGGCATGGTGTCTCGCCTCTGTGCCGCTGGCGAAGCACTGAACGAGGCTCGCGCTTTGGCGACCCAAATCACTGCGTGCGCCCCACTTGCGGTTTATGCGAGTCGAGAGGTGGTTCTGGCCGCGGCTTATGAGGACGACGAAACACTGAAGTCACTGACGAACAAGTTGTTCGCCGGAGTCATGCAGTCCGAGGACACAAAAGAAGGACTGAGTGCATTCATCGAGAAACGACTTCCTCAGTGGAAGGGTCGTTGAGTCTCTTCGACACGGTGATCGATCGGGCAGTGATACCGGCACGTTCGTAGAGATTCTTTGTCTCGCGATCTCCAGGTAGCGCACGAGCCTCGATGATTCCGCAACGGCGCTCGAGAGCTCCTGCGATCTCCTCGGCAAGGAGTGCATCGCCGCAACCGACTTCGCGGGCACTCGCATCCACATAGATTCGCTCGATAGAGCACACTCGACCGCGGTCCCGAACTTCTTTGTCGAAGGACGATGAGAACCCAACGACAACGCCCGACAGTTCGGCTACGAGAATTCGCATGCCGGACGTTCCGAGGATTTCTTCGATCGGAGGGTGCTCTGCGATCCAAGCATCTCCCCCTCTCGAACTTGCCACATGCATCCGTCCCTCGTGGTCCATGAGGTAGATCGCTGGACGATCTTTCTCCTCAGCAGGACGAATGAGTGGCTCGATTCCGGAAACTACTGAGGAAGTCTCGGTCATGTGAAGAGAGGACAGGTGTCATCACCAACTGGACACATTGGGGCACCTTTACGAACGAGAAGGAAACATTGGGAGCACAGGCGTTCATCTGCCCGCTTCGGCTGAATTGCCATTTCCGGATCCCCTGTCGCTGAAGGATCGTCCTCATCTTCCTCTTCGGCTGTTTCCTCGTCGTCTTCAGCTGAGCCCTTGATACGAGCCTCGAGGATGACTCCCAGATCTGCTTCGACATCGTCCTCGCCGACCAGTTCCTCGTCTTCGTCGTCTTCATCGTCTTCGGATTGCGAGTCCTTCTTCGACTTCTTGGCCTTTTTCTTTGCCACGACGGTTGTCAATTCAGCGGATGCATCCTCCTCATCGATCGGCTCGGCATCTTCCAGACCGACCACTTCGATTTCCTCGTCGATGACGTCCTCGTCATCGAGAAGGTCGTCAGGCTCACCATCGACAAGGGTGTCGTCCTCCTCGACGAATTCGTCCTCGCCGATCTCGTCTGGTTCGATGATGTCGTCGTCTTCAGTTGCCATGATGTGGTTGGATCTCCTCCGGGGGTAACGCCCGATATGGGCGCGCATGTTAGACACAAAATTGCTGTCACCGAAAGCAAGTTTGGTGACAGACGTCACGATTGCTTCAACAGCACCTCGACGTGTGTGTCATCGTGAACCACGTTTCTGTTCGGCTTGCCTTTCGGAGGCCAGACGCTCCAGTTCGGGTGCTTCGACTGTCAGGTGGGTCATCGCTGCGGCAAGAGCAGTGTGGCCGGCTTGTTCAGCAATGAGCCGGTGCATCTCGAGTGCAACGCGCCGATATGCCGGGTGACCTTGTGGCGACGATCTGAGTTCGAGCATGTGCATTGCTTCGCGTGCGTTGAACTGCATGGAATACCGCACGCGATAGGCCATGGAAACGGCGTAACTGGCCTGCTCGGGAAACTGAGGAAGAAGGGCATCGTACAAAGAAGCTGATCGCGCCATCACTTCGTCGAACACATCGGCCATTCCCGCCTCATCGACCAAATCGGGTCTCGTGTACCCGTGATTCGGCGTCAGTTGCTGCCACTCGATCGTGAGCATTCTGTGACGCTGAAGATCGCGGAAAGCCCCATAGTCGGACAGAACATCGAAGCGATATCCGGTTCTCTCAAAAGCGCGACCAGGGCGATGTCTGCGATTGGAGCGATCCCCAACGTAGGCCGCAATGATCGAGACCTTCTCATCTGCGGACATCTTTGCAACCCTTGCCATGATCTGGTGTTCGGGCAATGTTGTCAACGGATAGCAAATGGCTGCAACAACTTTGTTCTCTCCGTCTGGATCGAAATCGTTGAGAACGACAGGATTCGATCGATCAACTGGCTGCTCTTCGAAGACACTCGCAACCAAGGCACGAGTCTCCTCTCTGGTGCGCTCGAGGTAGTCGCTCCAACGCCCGCCTCTATCGGGAAGATCGACCCTTCGGAGGAAACTGGGAATGACTTTGCGCAACTCTTCGAGCATCAGATCGGCGTAATGTCTGGCCTCAGGGAGAGGGTGTGAACGCATCCTGATCAGCATTGCTTCGTAGGCTTGACCGCTCGCATAGATCCCGACGTTGGACAACGAAGCAGCAGGCAACACTCCTCGCACGGCGTCCAAGGCTTTGGCGCGCGTTGCTTGTCGGTAGACGAAATCGCTGTCGGCGGGATCACGTGGGATGGTCGAACGAACATGGTCGGTGACTCGCTCGGCAAGGAGAGAGTACGAGTCGAACATGCGGTCCATGTCACCCACATAGCGCGTTCCGAATCTCGAATTGAGAATGTCCAGATCACGATGGAAGCGGTAGCGACCCGCAAGACGTGAGTCGTAGGAGATGTAGCGAGTGCTCTGTTCTAGATAACTCGCCAAACGACCCCATTCGAGAATTTTTGTGAGGACATTCGAGGCCTGCTCACAAGCGAGGTGAACTCCCCCGAGTTGAGCCACCGAGTCATCTCCGTATTCGAAGAACACCTTCTCGTACAATTCCTCTGCCCGAGCGAGT